>CBDTZI010000189.1:0-6976 GCA_965364865.1 uncultured bacterium
CGTTTTCTTGAATTCGCATCTATTGAGCGAGCTGGAAATGGTTTGTGATCGGGTGGCGATTTTAGTGAACGGTCTCGTCGCTCGGCAGGGTACCCTGGCTGAGTTAACCGAACATACGATCGAATATCATGTAACTTTTTCGGGTGATGCGTCGCCGGTGAGAGACAAGTTGCAATCGATCGGTGCCAATGTGGACGGATGTATGGTGAAGTTGTCTGGCCATGATACGCAGAAAATAAACAGTGCGATCGATATTCTTCGCAGTCAGGGCCTGTTGATCGAATCGGTTCAGCCGCATCGGTTTTCACTGGAAGATATTTTAGTCGAAGCGATGGGCGCGGATGCGAAAGCTCCACCCACCGCCAGGCCGGTTGCGTAGGGTCCGTAAGTGCGGACCAAAATATGTAGCGTCACCCCTTGTGGGTGACGTAAAACAGAGCCGCGACCGTCAGGGAGCTGAACAGTATAGTCCGCTGTACGGACCAACAATACTCCTCCCCTCCTTACTAAGGAGGGGCTGGGGGGAGGTTTCTTTTATAAACGGATTACCCCCCTCAATCCCCCCTTGTAAAGGGGGGAAGCTAGGACCGAAGTAAGAGAGAGATTTCTTTATGCAGTTTTGGGCGTTAATCGTTGACAGTTTTCGAGAATCTCTGGATCGCAAGATCTTCTGGGTTGTGGTAGTCATGTCGGTTCTTATTGCCGTGGCGATGGCCAGCGTCGGGTTCGAAGGCGAAAACGTCAGCTTTTTATTCGGAATGTGGGAAACCGAAAGCGGATATTACAACCCACTGTCTGTCGTTGGTCGCTCTGCGTTGATCGGTTCGGTGATCTATTTGTTGATGAGTATGTTCCTGGGTTGGATCGGTATCATTCTGATCATCATTGCGACTTCGAGTTTTTTCCCCTCACTACTTTCCAGCGGTACGATCGATGTGTTACTGGGCAAGCCCATCAGCCGACCTCGATTGTTTATCTATAAATATCTCAGCAGCCTCGTATTTGTATTGCTGCAAGCTACGATTTTTGTAGTACTTACTTTTCTGGTGATGGGTTTACGCTGGAAAATATGGGCGCCGGGCTATCTGCTGAGCATACCGCTATTGGTGCTACTTTTCAGCTATATTTATTGCGTGTCCGTTTTGGTCGCGGTAAAAACTAAGAGCGCATCGGCCTCGATTATGATCAGTTTGGCTGCGTGGGTGATTTTTATCTGTCCCAAAGTCGCGGTGGATACGTTTGATAGTTTCCCCGCATTGCAAGAGCACAAACACGTATATCAGGCGTTGAACGTGCTCGTTTGGATTCCACCCAAAACGGGAGATATCCCTTACATCGCAGCACGCTGGGCGGAAGCGGGAACCAGCATTGATGTTATGCCGCTCGATGCGATGACGATGAATAATCCCGGAGATCTTGAACATATTGATCGTGCACGAGAACTGGAACAAAAAGAACTTGAAAAAGACCCCTTCGTTTCGATAGGAACATCCTTGCTGTTTGAAGCCGTGATTCTTTCGTGGGCCATCGCTTGTTTTGTTCGTAAAGATTACTGACCTCCTACATAACGCATAATTTTCCAAAACCTTTCTATCCCATAAGTCTATGCATATTGTCTATGTCATTACGGATTTGAACGTCGGCGGTGTGCCGTTGCATCTTCATCGGCTGGTCAGCGTGATGCTTGACCGCGGATATCGAGCGTCCGTGATTTCTATGGCGAAGCCTGGGCCGGTGGCGGAAAAACTGAAGGCCGATGGTGTTGAAGTTTATTCGTGTGAAGCCTGTTGCGGATGGGATATTCGCGTGGTGCGGCGATTGGCGGATCTGCTGCGTAAGTTACAGCCCGACATCGTTCATTCGTTTTTGTTTCATGCCAATGTCGCTTCTCGCTGGGCCGCCAGGCGGGTTGATATCCCTGCAAATAGCGTGGTTTGCGAGATTCAAACGGTCGAGATGGAGCGGCGATGGCATTTGTGGGTGGATCGTTTTACGCATGGTGGATGTCGTTTTACGATCGGCAATTCACCCTCGGTGATTCAACATTTACACACTCACGCAAAAATCCCTCAGGAACAATTACGGCTGGTTCGCGGTGGGATCGATCCCGATAAATTTCAACAGGTTAATCCTACAGACCGCTCTTCACTAAACATTCCGTCCGGCGCGAAGATGATTCTGTGGGCAGGCAGGCTGGACCCCGTAAAGGGGCTGGACAATTTACTCGATGCGTTTCATAACGTAACTCGACAAACCGATGCCCATCTTGTCTTAGCTGGCGACGGACCTCTGAGGAGCCAACTTGTCAATCGCGTAAAAACATTATCACTGAACGATCGAGTGCATTTGTTAGGCTTGCGCGATGATGTTCCCTCGTTAATGAAAGCTGCGGATCTGTTTGTCTTCCCTTCGCGCACCGAAGGATTGCCCAATGCATTATTGGAAGCAATGGCAAGCCACTGTCCGATCATCACAACCGACGTACCGGGCTGTCGAGATCTAATTGAACACGACGTAAACGGTTTGTTAGTGACATACGATGACACTAAAGCGTTGGCGGATTCGATTACGCAATTGCTGGAAGACCGAGCTTTGGCGAAAAAGTTAGCCGAAAAGGCAGCCGCCTCTGTAATCAATGACTGGCACATCGACCAGACCTACAACGCCTACGAAGCGGTATACAATGAAATCGCAACGGTGGATTGCTCGTAAAGTATGTTTATCGCGTAAGTTAGCATCGTATTCACATCTTATTCACATCCTGTTTCCAGGATGTCGCGATCATCTACACCTTATAGTGGCGATCACCGCGCAAAGATTAATGACTCTTCGGCAAAAATTGCCTCTCGTAATTTCCATCAATTTGTGGGGTAGAGAAGGATTGAAAACACTATATATGCTGTATAAATAGTATATATCACAGGTCGACAAAAATTATTAAAATATATTCAAGTTTTTCTGTTGACATGCTGTGGGTCATATTGGTATATATTGCCGTAGATTCCCACTAAGTTGTGAGAGAATGATGACGAATGAGATTCTTTACAGGCCAATACGACCGCACGATCGACGCAAAGAATCGTGTACAGCTTCCATCGCCCATGCGCGGGGCGATTGATCCTGAAAAAAACGGAGCGGGCCTGTACGTCACTCTTGGTGAGCATCGCGGAACTTTATCTATTTTCACAGAGCAGGGCTTTGAATCACTGGCACAGCGGATGGAAACGGAATTCCTTTCCGGGCCTGAATCAAGACGCTTCGAGTTGCAGTTTTACGCACTCACCGCTCCGGTGGATATGGACAAACAAGGCCGTTTCGTTTTGCCCGATCGGCTGGTCAAAAAAGCCAGATTAAACACGGATGTTTACCTGGTGGGCCAGAAAAACCGGATCGATATCTGGAATCGTGCAGATTTCGATCGATCGATTGGTATCGATTGGGATGGTGACGAATGGCCCGAATGGCAGAGTTTCCTGCGGATGCGTCCCGGCGAAGCAGGGAGTGATTCGCCTGCCGAGATCAATGGTGCTTGAACCGAATGGATTCGCTTCAAAAGCGATTGAGAAATTGTGGTCGTACGTTTTGGATGTGCAGTTTTGTTTGCGTGTGGTGTGCACAAAAGATCTGGCGTGGTCGAGAAATTGGGCATGTGGGCCTAACGGGCTGGTTCAAATGAATGTGGTGTACACCCCGGCATTAGGTCTACTGTTGCACAAATGATGTTGAGCGTTGTTGAAAGAACCTAAGTCGTTGTGCTGATCGAAGCGAAAGGATTCGCCGCGGCACAACGAGTGAGGGCACGATTTGGGATGAGTATGATGTCTGATCGACCGGACCGGTTAGTGAAACGGATTCAATATCAGATACAATCGGTGCGATCGGACAGTCAGGTTCGCCGACCTGCATCATGCGATCAAGCCTCTTTGGAGTCGAGGGTTCGACTTCTAAAGAACATGGGTGATGGTTTTGCCCATGTAGGGCTGTCCCCTTACGTCACCTTTGAATCGGTGACGGAGTGTCGCTCGCCTCAGGGGAGCGTTAGTCGCCAGGGATGTGTGATTAACCCCTGATTTTTTATGTCCAGATGACATGGAGTAGGTTCTACCGTGCTCGACAATAACGAAGGTCACATACCCGTGCTCGAGCGCGAGGTGTGTGAACTGTTGAATGTTCAGCCGGGTGATGTCGTGGTCGATGCCACGGTGGGTTTGGCGGGGCATGCTCGGCTGCTGGCAGAAAGCGCTGGTGAAACGGGAATGCTGATCGGTTTGGACGCGGATCCCGCAAACCTACGATTGGCCAAAGAAGGTCTCAAGGATTCATCCGCAAAGATCAAGCTCTTTCACGCCAATTTTTCTGACCTGCCGGAAGTATTGCAAGAATTAAATATCGATCGGGTGGATGTGATTCTGGCCGATCTGGGGGTCAGTTCTACACAGCTTGATCAGGCTGATCGGGGTTTTTCTTTTCGCATGGATGGTCCACTGGACATGCGGATGAATCCGGAGCTGAAACTGACCGCCACGGATCTGGTCAACAGCCTGAGTGAGCGTGAACTTGCCGATCTGATCTATTACAACGCCCAGGAAATGGCCAGTCGTCGCATCGCAAAACGCATCTGCCAGTACAGGCGTGAGGGTCGAATCACCACGACACTGCAATTGGCCAATCTGGTCGCTGCCGCCCTGGGGGTGAACCCGAACTCCCGAAAACAGAAGATTCACCCAGCCACAAGGACGTTTTTAGGGTTACGAATCGAGGTCAACCGAGAGATTAAATCATTGGAAACCCTGCTGCAAAACGCCCCTGATCTCTTAACGACGGGTGGGCGGATCGGGGTGATCGCGTTTCATAGCGTAGAAGATAAACCAGTAAAATTAGATTTTCGTCAGCGTAAGAATGAGCGCATTTACCACATATTGACGAAAAAACCATTAGTCGCAGACGATGCGGAGCGTAGACGCAACCCGCGCTCGCGTAGCGCGAAGCTTCGCGTAGCTACTCGTCTGTAAGGAACGGACGGTGCGGATAACGTCACCGGATCGAATAACATGAAGATACGCTATCGTCAGGGAGGACTGTCGACTATGGCGAGAGAAACAAAAATCGGCTTGTTAGCTGGGCTGGCTTTTATCATTTGCTTTGCGATTATTTTGTCTCAGCGAGGCGACATGGGTAAATCATCCACCAGTTTGTTCAGGCCATCCACAGCCACCACACGGAACAATCCCGCACGTCGTAATTCCATGACGTCGCTCGCACCCGTGCAGCAGGACCATTCCCGGTCGACGCCGAATCGACCCGTTCAAAAGGGTCCGGGTCAGTTGGTGACGCATACTCCTGCAAACGCCAATGGACAACAGGTCAATGCGGATCAATTTGAACCCTCGGGCAGTGGTGCGGATGTAAACCTGCCGACGTGGGTCACCACGCATGATCGTTCGCCCAGCACGCAACAATCTCCTGGGCCGGGTCGACGTATCCCGGACGCGGTGGCAGATCAACAACCCCGGCCATCGACTACCAACCGTTTCCCGGCCAGTGCAGAACAGAGTCGTCGCCTGTTAGAGCAGCGACTCGCTGAATTGAATCGCAACCAGCGATCTACGTTGCCAAACCAGCCACAAAACTTTACCGTAGCGAATCCCACAGCAAATGGCATTGGGTATGATGTTGATCGGAAGCCTCAAGCTCGAACAACTCGTGCGAAGCCAGCTCCGTCGCGTCCGATCGCAAAAAAAATAAAGGGTACTCGATACACTGTGGTGTCGGGTGATTCGCTATCCAGAATTGCAGGTAGACATTACGGCCGACAGGCACAGGTATTTGTCGATGCGATTTTTAAGGCCAATCGCAACGTATTGTCGGATCCGAATTCACTCAAGGTCGGGATGAAGTTGATTCTTCCCAATCTGAAAAACTCGAATCACGCGACAAAATCAAGAACTGTAAACAGTCGTAAGCCGGCATCCTCCAACACGCGAGCGTCGCAATCATTCCGCTGGTATCAGATTCAAGAAAACGATAGTTACGTTTCGATTTCGAGAGATCAATTGGGAAACGGTAACCGTTGGGATGAGATTTACGAACTCAACCGTGACAAGTTTCCTGATCCGCATCGAATTCGAGTAGGTGTCCGCATAAAAATTCCGGGAGGTTCCGGGAAAATTGCGTCGGGGTCCAGACATTGAGTATTGTACGGTCGTGTGGATTGCTGCTGGCCTTTGGCGTCATTGCGGTGTTGCTGGTGCATCTTCGTGCCCAGCAGACGCGTAGTACTGTGGCGATCTTGCGTATCGAATCGCAATGGGTTCATGCACGTCGAGAGCTGTGGTCGGTTCGAGCGCGTACCGCTCGACTTCGTGCACCACAACGAATTCGCGATCGTATCGAGCGGTTTGATCCCGATTTATTATCCCCGGAAATTTTTATGTCTCCACCGCGATCGCAGGGTGTCGTGGCTGGCCGATCGTAATCCTCCGACTACAAGCCATCGCGTTGACGCCAAACGCCCGCTGCGTTTTTATGAAAATCGGTGGTCGGTCTTTTCATAGATGACAAAAGATGTCACAAATATTATCACAGACTGATTCCTTCCAGCGCAGAGCCTCTTTGGTTTTATTGATCTGTCTGGGCCTGTTTCTGCTCAGCATGGGGGGCCGGTTGATCTACATCAACACCACCCTGCACGATCGATTGCAGGCTCACGCCGACCGACAATATCAAAGTCGATCCGTGATCCCCGCGCAACGTGGCATGATTCTGGATGCCTCGGGTCGATATGTAGCGCTCAGTCGGCAAATGCCCGATGTGTTTATCGATCCCACATTAACGAATGATCTCGCATCGCTGGCTGAAGAGGTTGCAGCTCGAATAAGTGTATCCACCGATGAGATCGTTCAACGAGTTCAACGCAGGCCTCACTCACGTTTTATCGTGTTAGCCGCAGGCGTGGATGAACCCACCGCCGCTTCGA
>CBDTZI010000190.1:0-6974 GCA_965364865.1 uncultured bacterium
GGGGCGGATTCACCACAACACATGCTTCGCCCGCCTGCACGCGTGCAACACCCAAACTCAACAGCAAACACATTATCCCAGCCAGGCGCACACTTTTAGCGTACATGATATCTACTCCTTTGAATGCTTATTGAATGCCGACCCCAAAAATGGTCGGGATCACACCATCCATTTTCGTACATCTAAAACATGATGACCAGAAAATAATTTACGGGTTACAGCGCATGATGAATTCAACATTTACTGCTTCGCCATTTACTGCACTACTGGCGGCGTTTTGAATGTAAGCCGTAAACGGGTGGCTACTTCCCAGCCACGCGTCGACTACCCGCAATACATCTCCCGTTCTTGTATCTCGTAACTGTTCGACCTGATCATATTCCCCCACAAAAGTTCGAGCCTTGATCGGCTCGTGAAAACCCAGCCATTTATCCACCAGTGTAAGAATATCTCGAATTCCGGGTTGGGCGACAGTTAATGACGCGTAGGGCGCAACCACATCACCCCACTTGGCTGTGGGTAGAATGAAGGGCGCAGAATAACACGATGGATCGTTCAGATCGGTGCAGGATTGGTGAACCGCCTGAATCTGATAGAGCGAATTGGGAATGATTTCGGCGCCGTATACATAAATGGTTTCGTTATACCTGGAGGGATCTAAAAACGCCGGTTCACACTGCAATAAAGAAGCCTGCAAAGTAAAGGGATTTGAAGAATTTTCTCTGATCGTTTCGGGTGGTCCAATCCAACGCGTCTGGCCATTGAATTCTGGGAAACCGCTCAGGTCAGAAAGTGTGACCCTGAAGGCATGCAACCCGGATTGTGTAATAACTTTGGCCGGCTCCAGAGGCAACGTACGGTTCATAGCCATACATTCATCGGGGATACCATCCGCATTCACATCCGTACTGGTTCCCTCTGATATATCCACCGTGTCGTGAATCTGATTATAATTACAATCCAAGACGATCCGGCCTCGAACCTCTCCAAAAATATAATCATTCGTGTGAGTGTTGAACCAATGCGTTTCATCGATCATGTCCGATTGTTGCTGATTATCTAACAAGTAAGTTCCTGACAATTCATTTTCATTATCAAGTATACTTATACCAAGAGCGCTGGGCGCGCTCTCGCAATCGTTCGCAGGACCATGGATATGATTCCCGATCGTGAAGGATGACAGTTCTGAGATTGAAACGTGATAATTTACAGCTCCCGTGAGCGTACTCAAGGTAAATTGCCCAACTCCCACAGCGGACACTCCCGAAGTAGCGCATTCACCGTCTGCATACATCACGAAATGTTTCGTTTCAGCAAATACATTGCCTGTGAGTAACGTAATCATTAACAGCGAGAATCTGATTCTACACAACTTACACATGACCAACCTCCTTCCGACAACTCCTCCCTACAAACTAACAACCCGACGGGTTTCCCCCAGAAATACAATCCAACACCCAAGACTCTCACAACCCCACCTGCGAAAAGGGGAGGGAAAACAACGGCCCTGGAAACGAATCTCCGATCGGATATAATCCGTTTGCGACCCCTGACCGTTGCCTCCCAATAGAATAAACGATTTCTATTTGAAAATTCAGACAAAAATTCTGTATGTTTATGAAATTTTATTGTGAGGAAGCAACCCGTGACTCCAGAATCGAATGAAAAACCCTTGTCATCCACTCCAAATGACGATCCGCATCTCGAAAACGTCTATCAGGATTTACGAAATCTGGCTGAAAAATACCTGAATCGCCAGCCTCCGGGGCACACGTTGCAGCCCACCGCATTGGTACACGAAGCGTATTTACGGCTAGCCAAGCAGCAAAACAATGCCGGTTTGGACTCCGGACACTTTTTTGCCATGTCGGTCAAGGCCATGCGATCGGTGCTGGTGGACCACGCCAGACATCGAAATCGGCTCAAACGTGGTGGTGATTTGTCACGTATTCCTCTCGATGACATCGTTGACCTATATCAGAAAAGCGCCGTGGATCTGGTCGCTCTCGATGAAGCACTCACTCAATTGGCCTTGAGCAGTGAAGATCAGGCAAAGGTCGTGGAGCTGCGTTTTTTTGGTGGACTGACGGAAGAGGAAACAGCGGCTATACTGGGCGTTTCTACGCGTACGGTGACTAGACTGTGGCGTCGTGCGCGGGCGTGGCTTCGCCACGAATTGAGCGAAGGGGAAGATCATGACCCATGAACAACGACAAAAAGCGATCGAGATTTTCGACGCCACTTTAGAATTGGAACCCGATCAACGGAATGCTTTTATTGATGATCGATGCAAAGACGATCACACGGTAAGAAATGAAGTCCTCGCTCTTCTTGCAAGTTACGAGAAAACGGATCACTTTTTAGAACCCCCTGTGCGGGCAGCCGCCTTCGAGCTTCTCTCCGATTTCACTCATTCCGGTTTTATCGGACAACAGATTGGCTCGTACACGCTGACCTCACTCATTGCGACCGGCGGCATGGGAACGGTTTACCTGGCTGAACCCATACCCCCATCAAACGAAAACAACAATGTCGCCATCAAACTCATTCGTCGAGGGATGGCGTCCCCCGATATCCTGCAACGATTTCATAAAGAATGTCAAACCCTGGCTGGCCTGGAACATGAAAATATCGCCAGACAACTCGAAGGCGGAATTTCAGATCAGGGCATACCGTATCTGGCGATGGAATACATTGATGGATTGCCCATCGATCAATATTGCGACAACAACAACTTGTCCGTTCAACAACGACTCGAACTCTTTCGTAAAGTGTGCTCCGCAGTTCAATACGCTCATCAAAACCTGATCATTCATCGCGACATCAAACCCAGCAATATCCTGATCCTTCAAAATGGCACACCGAAACTGCTGGATTTTGGGATCGCCAAGCTGATTCAACCCACAAACACAGACATAACAATGACAGTGACGTCGACCGGCTTGCAAATGATTACGCCGCAATACGCCAGCCCGGAAGTCATCCGCCAGATGCCCGCGTCCACAGCCATGGACGTGTATTCGCTGGGGTTGTTGTTGTACGAACTGTTGACGGGTCGTCGCGCCTACAACATCAAACATCAACTACCACATGAAATTGAGCGTTTGATTTGCGAAACCGACCCCCCCGCACCCAGCAGCATCGTCACTCAGGCCTATGAATTTTATCGATCTGACGGTACCACACGAAAATTAACGGCGGAAGACATCAGCCTGATTCGCCGACTGAATCCGTTCGATTTACGTCGCGTCCTGCGGGGTGATCTCGATACGGTCATCCTCAAAGCGTTACACAAAGATCCGAAACGACGATATCCTACCGTGGAGCAACTTTCACAGGATATCGAGCGATTCCTTTCAGGATTTGGTGTGTTGGCGCAAAAGGATTCGCTGGGTTACCGCGCTCAAAAATTTATTAAACGAAACAAAGCCCTCGCATTGGCCAGTTTGATCATTTTCATATCGCTCATTGGTGGTATTACGGGCACCACATGGGGATTGTTTCAGGCAAAACACGAAGCCGCGCGTGCTCGAAAAGAAGCGGTGAAGGCGCAACAGATCAATCTTTTTCTTCAAGACATGCTGGCGTCTGTTGATCCCGACGAGGGAAATCGTGATATTCTTGTCAGAGAAGTGCTTGACTTATCTTCCAGGCGAATTGATCAGGAATTTGCAAATTTGCCCGAAGTCAAAGCCTCCATCCAACACACCATAGGCCGAACCTATCTCAACCTGGGGTTGCATCAGGATGCCCAACCCCACTTACAGGCGGCACTGGATTTAAGAAAGAAAAATCATCCACAAAACCACCCGGAAATCGCTGAAAGCCTGCTCTTGTATGGAGAAATGTTGTTTTTTAACGACAAACACGATGAAGCCTTAGCCGTGCTTGATGAAGCGCGCACGATGTACGAAAAACTCTTCGGGAATCGTCATGAAACCATCGTAAAAGTACTCAACGCAATAGCACGCGTTCACGACAACGCGGGCAGGTATGAAGAATCCATAAAAATGTTTCGCCAATCATTAACTATATGCCAGAGCCTTCATCCCGACAATCATGCCGACACCACCGATACGATGGAAAAATTAAGCGTGGCCTTATCCAATCATGGTCAATATGAAAAAGCCATCGAACTGAGTCGTAAATCCTTACAGATGAATCAAAATATATTTCACGCCGAACATCCACGTATTGCAACCAACTTAAAAGTTCTGGCCTTGGCACTTCAACGGGGAAACAAAAACAAAGAATCTGAATCGTTATATCGTCAAGCACTTGCATTATACCAAACCATTTACGGACATACACACCCCGACATCGCGAGAATATTAAATAATCTTGGCGTCCTTATATCGGATCAAGGGAAAATACAGGAAGCTCAATCCATGCTGCAAGAGGCACTCGACATGCGCCGCTCACTCTATGGTAATGATCATCATTCCGTAGCGGTCACCTTGCAAAATCTTGCCACCATCATGACGGCCGAATTGGCTGAACCCTTACTGCGGGAATCACTTGAAATTTCTCGTAATCGATTGGGAAACGATCATCCCAATGTCGCACAAATCCTCTCCAATCTCGGCGCGAACTTATATTCCAGAGGCTTGTACGAGGAAGCGACGCCTCTGTATCGCGAATCTCTCGCCATTTTTAAAAAACGATTACCCGAAAATCACTTCAAACTTTCTTATCCGATGCTCGGCCTGGGGAATACGTTGCTACGCAAAGGCGAACATGAACTGGCTCACTCCTTGCTCCTGGAAAGTTTGCGTTTGCGTAAGTTAAGATTTCCAGACCATCATCCGGCGGTACTCATTGTCACCACTTCGATGGGGCAGTGTTTGACCCATTCGGGTAAATATGAACAAGCTCAATCGATGCTAATCAATTCACACGAACAATTGAAAACGCAATTGGGCGCTTCCCATGAACTGACGCGCAAAGCATTATCCGCACTCATACAATTGTATGAAACCTGGGATCAGAAGGAAAAACTCGCCCAATATCAATCCGAATTGAAAGCGGTCACCGCGTCCATGGCCAAGCAGGAGCCTTAATTACAAGGCTCTCCAAATAGGACGAAGTCTGTTTCGATTAATTCAGATTTTTGGTTTCGGACGCGTCATCAAACCACGCACGGACGCGCCGCTCGGTGTTGATGTTCAGTTTGGTGATGCTGTTTTGAATGGTGAGGCCTTCCGCGCGGCAGCGGTCGATCAATTCACGCGAGGAAACTCCCAACTCCTGGGCAAGCTCTTTAATTTTGATCCCTTTTTTCGCCATGTCACTTGAACCACAATCACACTGGCGGACAAGCCGCCAATGGCACCCACAATTGGAATAATCTCACTACTGCGCCAGGAAATTGGCGATCAGTTTTTCACCCTCTTGTGTAAGAAAACTTTCCGGATGAAACTGCACGCCCTCAAGGGGCCGGGACTGATGACGTATCCCCATCAGCTCATCACGATCCGTCCAGGCGGTTACCTCAAATTCTGCGGGAAGCGAATCGCGCTCCACCGTCAACGAATGATATCGAGTAGCCGTAAACGGATTGGACAGGCCATAATAAATCCCGTCTCCCTTGTGCTTGATCGGGCTGGTCTTACCGTGCATCAATCGCGACGCTCGAACCACCTTCCCCCCAAACGCCTGCGCGATACATTGATGCCCCAGACACACACCCAGCAGCGGTGTCTGGCCATTGATCTTCTGAATCAACTCGACGCTGACGCCCGCTTCGTTGGGGGTGCATGGTCCGGGCGAGATAATCACATGGCCGGGTTTGCGGCCTACAAGCTCATCCGCGGAGGCTTCATCGTTTCGCACCACCTGAATCTCACGCCCTAGATTCAGCCCTCCGATGGCCTGCACCAGGTTGTATGTAAACGAATCGTAATTGTCGATCACCAAAATCATAAGGTAAGACTACCAGAGTAAATCATAAATGCAAAGGCGAGGGTACCACGCATCTAATCCAAAACATTCACGATGTTTCCACAATGGGTAACGAAATATCACCACTGCTGCAACGCCAGGCGAATTCCGCGATGATTGCGTTGGCGATCAATTGGCCCGATTGCGTCAGCGCGATGTGCGAATCAGATATCGAAACAAACCCTTCGGCTAAGAGTTGATTGAGATAACCGCCGAACAGTTCCAGCGGGTCACAGCCGGTGCGGTCGTGAAACATTTGAATCGACAATCCCTCTACCAATCGAAGCTGCATCATCACCATCTCATGCATCAGCATCTCGTCGTCGACCGTCTCCACCTCCGCCTCAGCATGACGATGCTTTTCCATGCTCTTCACATATCCCCCTACGTCTGCGATATTCTTGTAGCGTCGCCCGTGAATGTAACCCGCGGCAGATGGCCCCACGGCGTAGTAAGGCTGGTTTCGCCAATAAATCAGATTATGCTTCGACTTACATCCTTCCCGGGCGTAGTTACTGATTTCGTATTGTTGATAACCTTCGCCCGCCAGAAAATCGATGGTGTGCAAAAACAGGTCCGCTTCGATTTGTTCATCAATGGGAATCATTCGTCCCGCATTTTTCATCGCGGTAAGACGCGTTTCAGGCTCATAGGTCAAACCGTAACACGCGATGTGATCGGGTTTTAATGCGACCGCCTGCTGCAAAGACGACGACCATGTTTCCATCGTTTGGCCGGGGATACCGAAAATCAAATCCAGATTGAACTGTTGCACTCCCGCCTTTCGTAAAATCTGCACCGACGGTGCAATATCATCGGGAGAATGAATTCGCTCGAGCGTTTCCAGTTCGCTAGGAAAAAAAGATTGTGCACCCATCGACACGCGTGTTACACCCGACTCAACCAACAGAGCCGCTTTCTCCTCATCCACGGTTGCGGGGTTCGCTTCAACGGTGAATTCAGACAAGGAATCCACCGGAACCCATCGCGCGATCGCCTTCAACAATTTTTCCAGTTGATCCACCGGCAGAATC
>CBDTZI010000191.1:0-6883 GCA_965364865.1 uncultured bacterium
GTGTAATTCCCATGCGAGCCGTTAACGGATTCGCACAGGCATGAGCCGCTCCCAGCATGGACTGCTCAATCGCGGCACCCGCCAGATGCGCTCCGAGCAACATATCCGCTCTCGCCTGATCATCTTGCGGATGCTGAATCGCTCGTTCAAACGAACGCGACAACCGCTTCCAAGCCTCAATAGAAAACGCCAGCGAAAGTTCATTTTGTTTCGTGGTACCCGCCGTCTCGACCGCGTGGGCGATCGCATCAATCCCCGTGGCTGCCGCCACTATCGCTGGCTGTGTCGCCGTCAGGTCAGGATCAAGAATCGCAACTCGACACAATGCTTTCACATCACCACAAGCCATCTTCTGATGTGTCACCGCATCACAAATCAATGCAAACGATTGGGCTTCGCTCCCCGTACCGGCTGTGGTGGGAATCGCGATCATCGGCAGCATCGGCTCCGTCGCCTTACCAATCCCCTTGTAATCCGACATCTTTCCGCCGTTAGTGAGAATAAAATTGATCCCCTTCGCACAGTCCATTGAACTGCCTCCACCCAGACCGATGATAAAATCGATATCACTTAGACGCGCAAACTCCACACCGTGGGTAACATGATCCGTGGTCGGGTTTTCCTCGACACCGTCAAAAATATAGACTTCGACGCCCGCGCGTTCCAACGACCGTTGCGCGTGTGCAACATGACCAGCCCGTACAATCCCCGGATCGGAAACCAACAACACATGCTTCGCACCCTCGTCCCGGGCAACCTCGCCAAGTGAATCCAGCGTAGAAGCACCAAAAATCACCCTTGTTCGAGAATGTTGAAGCAATTTCAAAAGAGATTCGTCGAGCGAAGTGGACAGGCTCGCTGATTTGTCAGCCGGTGGATCAGAACTCATGCAGCTGGCTCGATCTGAAACGCACGTTGGCGATATAAATGTTCAAATAGATTCCCCTCGTGTGGCTGATCCCAGCTTAATTGCCACGTTGGAATCGCACCGATATTGAGCCGATCCACATTCGAAGCCGCCATTAACGATTGAATTAATTTCTGGTCGCGCGTGATCGCGGTCACCACCAGCGAATCGCCGATCGCATTCGCCATCTCATTCGTAGGGCATTCCACCACCGACGCACATGGGAATAGAAATTCGCGATTGGCCATCGGATGTTCGCGACTGTCGCAATGAATAATCGTCGGCAGCAAGTAAGAGCATCGACCCTGTTTGACCAGACGCTCAGAACCACGCTTCGACTGGGTCAAATCCGTCGCACCTTCCGTGCGCAGGTCATTATCGATCACGTCTGAAATGCTTTGTGCGAACATCGGATTCGCAAACGCGGCGATGCTCGCCTCGGGATCATCTGCGGGCAACGCTTTAACTTTTGCCAGTCGATCCGCCAGCGCTTCGGCGATCGCCCGGCCATGTTTCGGCATCCACACACTCGACACATTGATACACGATCGGCCCCCGTTGGCTGCGATGGATGACTCAATCAGATCGAGATGTTTTTCCCACTCGTCTGCCACATCATCTCCCAGCAGGATTTTGCTGAAACCCGGGCCATGCAACTCGACGTGTGGATCGTTTTTCCACGGACGTGTCGTCTTAACGTCACCGAACAGCATGGATCGATCCACCACCCGCAACAACTCGCCCGCACCGGCGTGATCAGTGGGATAAAAACTCATCGCTTCACGCGGGATGCCGGCTGCGGCGAACGCCTCGATAATTCTCAAAGGCGTCCAAGGTTCTTCCCGGCCGGGCTTGAGCACAACTGGCGTTTTTAGTGCGATCGCGGGGATCCACAAACCGTGTACACCCGGCGAATTACTCGGCAACACCGCTCCGAACGTCCGGCCCTCACGAAAGTAGCTGATCGATCGGCCATCCTGATGACCGTGACCCGTATCTAATATACTCAGATCAAATCCGCGCGTCAGCCCCGCGAGAATGTTATCCATCTCAGCCATCACTCTCCGAATTTTATCCGCGTTGTTTTTGCAATAAGTCACGGGCATGCCCGTGGTCGTGGATAGCATATGGATGTAATCGTCGAAGGATTGTTTGTCATCCCCCAGCGGCAGCGTAGCGGTCATGAATTTTTCCGCGGCTTTGCGACAGATGGAGATCAACTGCTCCATGGTGAAGGATTCGAGCACGCCGTCGTCCATGCGATGCACGTCGCGCACGATCATGCCGCTGTTGGCCTGTGACACCAATGCGATCGGCTCACCGGTCACATGATGTACGATCTCAACCTTGTCGAGACTTTCGTACGTCTTACCGTTTCTCAATATGGGTATGTGGAGCATTTTTACTATTCCAAACTTTCAATCCAGATACGAACGTATATTTTACTCACGTCATCGATTACCACTTCTACCGGATCTCGGGTGCCACTGGTGGCTTGCCCGCCAGTGTGTTGCCCTGCCGTAAAATTCGAGTTCTTATAAATTCTTATATTTTTCATCTAACAGCTACTTACAAGTCACTTAATACACTCCTTCGACCACCGGTGACGCGAAGCCGGAGAACGGCCTGACATCCGCCACCCCGTCCCACGGATATTTTTCGCACGGTAGTGTGCGTACACCCTCGTCGCGCTCCAGAAAACGCGGCACAAAAAATTCCTTCGTGAGCGTCGTCAACCGAACGCGGCCCATCTGACCATACTCCACGATGTGCTGATCGCGACAATCCGTACCCGCGGTATCCTGTGCTTCCATTTGAACCACATCAATCTTCGCACGCGGAACCGGCGGATGATAAATGACGCTATAATTATCCACCGGGTCGAAGGGTTTATGACAGGCCAGCCCCATCAGCGTGTTGCCATACGTCGGAACAAACTCCACCGTGTTTTCCAACAGTTCCTCACGCGCGTAACGATGGAACTGTGCGGTCAGCTGCGTACCCCCACAGAACACGCCTTTGATCCCCATCTGTTTGATTGAAATACGATCACTCAGTGCGTCCAGCAGCTTCGGCGTGGTAAACAGACATTGTATGCTCTCGTGCGCTCGCAGCAGCGTTAACCCCTGATTGATCACATGGTCACGATACTCGTTCATCATGTCCATGCGGCCTGACTTGATCAGCTTCACCACCCATCGCGGATCCATGTCTACATGAAAACAGATACCGCCACGATATTGACACAGATGTTCCACCGCCAACCGCAGCCGCCTGGGCCCGGTCGGACCCAGCATCAACCAGTCTCCACCGCGCGGAAACGCTTCGTCGGACAATGTTTCGCTGAACATCTCATAGTCGATACGAAAATCGTCGATGCTGATGCGACTCTTGGGCACGCCCGTGCTGCCCCCGGTTTCAAAAATAGAGATCGGTTTATCCGCATACGCTTTGGGAACCCATCGCCGCACTGGCCCGCCACGCAGCCACTCGTCCTGAAACGGTTCAAAACGATCGAGGTCTTCGTAACAAGTAATTTCCTTGCGTGGATCCCACTTCAGTTTTTTCGCGTAGTCCAACCAGAACGGACAACCTGATGTGGGATCAAAGTGCCAGTCCACGATCTCGCGCGCCTGTTCGTCCAGCTGCGATTTCGCATCCGCGACCCGTTGTTCAAGTGATTTCGTCATGTCAGTAGATAAGTTCAATTTTTATTCTCTATCGCATACAGTGCTTTTCGATTGGTGATGTACATCACACCCCCCGAAGCGACCGGGGTGGTGTATACCGAATTCAGCAAGTCATTCACCGCAATTTTGGACATGGTTTTGCTGTGCTGAAGCACATGGATTTCTCCGTCTTCGGTGCCGAGATAGACCTTGCCATCCACCACATAAGGCGAACCCCAGATCGCGGAAAACGTATCGTATTTCCAATACTGCTTGCCATCTTTGACGTTCAAGCAATAGAGATATCCACTCAGGTCCGAGGCGTAAAGCAATCCGTCTGCGATGGCGACCGTGGACATGGTACGTTTGTAGTCGTCACCACCGAAATGCCACACGCGACCCGTGTCCGTAATATCACCACGCTTCGTTCCGTCGATCGCATATAAATGGCCGATGCCCTCGCCGTGTTCAGGATCCTGACCCACCGCAAGAAAAACTTTGTTATCGTAGATCACCGGCGTGGAAATAATCGCGTTTTTCGTTCCACGACCACCCAGCACCCATATCGAATCTTTGGGATTCAGATCAAACTTCCACAACAGTTTTCCAGTCTTGGGTTCATAGGAATAACACCACCCGTCTCCGCCACCGAAAATCGCCTGCGGTACGCCACCGATGATGCCATACGCTGGCGAGGACCATTGGCCATGCAACACATTATCGCCAGGCTCGGAGGACTCCCACAAAATCTTTCCGGTATGTTTATCCACCGCCAAAAAGTCCGGCGCGTCAGGCATGGGAATATTCAAGTGCGCTTCATCCACCCCATTGGACGTAATCACAAAGATGATATCTCCGCCCACCACCGGTGAACAAGTCGCCAGGTTATGCGGAAACACTTCCAGCTCATCAAACATGTCCAGCTTCCAGACTACATCGCCGTCCTGTTTGTCCTTGTATTTTTCATCCTTAAAGGGGCCGTCGTTTTCTCCATCTAAAAAACCGTTGGTATCCGCACAAATCAGTTCGCACCGATTGCTGACGTAATACATACGATCCCCCTCTACCACCGGTGCCGAGCAGATCCCCTGTTCAGGCCAATCGTTCACCCGGCCGGTCGGAAGTTTGTCGTGCGTCATCTGCCACAAAAACTTTCCATCCTTTTGATTCATACAGACAATGATACCCTTGTCCCCTTTGATCCCGGGACGAAGATGACCGTTGTTGTTGGTGCCGACATATATTTTCCCGTCCACAATCACCGGATTGCCATACGTCTGCGATCCCAGCGGCGCCATCCACTTAATGTTCGTTTTTTTCCGGGCGTCCCACTTGGCCGGCATGTTCTTTTCACCCGAAACCATGTTGCGATCGGCAGAACCGCCCCACATCGGCCAGTCCCCGCGTTTCGCTTTGTTCAACGGCTCGGCTAACACCGGCATGGCGACCATCGCCGCCACAACACCTGCCAAGATCATAGTTTTATTCGTATTTCTACTCATCATTTTTCATCACCCGATAGTTATCAAAATAAACACTCGACCCATGTCGCTTGGCTGAAGTGCCCTTGGAATACGCATACAAACCCGGACTGCCCTCACGATTGGGGCTCGGGTCAATCATCTCAATCATCCAATCCGCAGGCTCTTTTGTGTCCCTGGGCCAAACCTTGCCACGAACCACAGCCTGCTTATCCGATACATCCACGCGAACTTTTACTCGATACCAGACATCCGGCTGCCAATCATAAGGCACTTCCTTTTGGACGCGCGGAATCGGTGCCCAGGAAACCAGGCGTAACCGCTTCTCCTTACCCAACATCATCATGTTGTAGCGACTGTTGATCAGCCCCATATCCGAAAGCGTTTTTCGACGTCCCTCCTTGGGTGTACTCAGCATATCCGCCTGAACGGTATACCCTCCTTCGATCGGTGGCCCGGAGAAACTACGCATACGCGCGAACTTCGCGGAAGGTTTCGTCGCCAATTTTTGCAACACCACACTTCCATCTTTTTCTATCAGTTTGGTTTTCGCATCCACGCCAATCCATCCCGGTGGCTGCGTTCCCAACTTCATCCCGTCAAACGTCTCGTGAATCGGCAATTCCGGCACGATACGAATCCGTGCCTGGGTTTCATGAACCCCCATCGTGTAGGTCACCGTACCCGCGGAAAACTTTTGTTCACGATAGGCTTCAAATTCACCCCATTCACTCACGTCACCGGCAACGCCCTCCACCAACCAGGAAGGCCCCTGAGACGACTGCGGGGCAGCTCCACCGGGTATCGCCTGATCCGTAATCATCAAGCCGTACTCATCATACATATGCACATTCAAACTGACCGTTTCGCCGGGTTTCAGCGTAATGTCGGCTGGGACGATTCTGAATCGGGGTTCAATCTGTCGCATGTTACCATCCAAATCGAACAGTCCGCGTTCGCCGAACAATTGCTTTGTTGGATGGATACTTCCCTTTTTAGCAGGATCCCCCAGGCAATAAGTGTTGTATCGTGTCATAAAATAGGTGCGACCATTGGCATACGCGGGGGAGCCAAGAATTTCCACGATCGATCCGTCTGACCGGGTAAACTCCTTAAAATCCAGTGAGATACATTGACTTCCCATGTCCTTGAGGATGTGAAACTTACCGTTGACTTCGCCGACATAAATGATACCGTCGGATGTGACCAGCGGCGAACTTTTCATCACCGTACCCAGATCGTACTCCCAAAACTTTTTCCCCGTCTTCGCATCGAAACAATTCAAATTTCCTGAATTGCTGGCTAGATACAACCGCTTGTTCGCAATGGCAGGAGAAGAGTACCCCGCCTTCAATCCGTCAAGCCGCCATACTGCTCCTGTCTCAGTGATGTCACCCATTTGGGAGGCATCAATACAAACCAACGCGCCCATCTCCGTACCCGAAATGTTTTCCTCGCTGTGGGTCACATAAGCGTAGTCACCGTCCACCACGATCGATGAATTAATTCCCCGCTTACTCAATCGATAGGTCCAAATTTTTTCGCCGGTGCGAATGTTCATCCCGTACACATTGCCATCCGCGTTCCCCGCGATGAGTTGTCGATGACCGCCGATCACCGCCACCGCCGGAACAGAATAGGTCGTATCCAGTGGTCGACCACCCGGCTGAGCCGCCCAGATGATTTCACCCGTTTTTTTATCAAACGAAATGTAACGATGACCCGCTTTTTGTTTTCCGGTTCCCCAACGCGTTAAAATGTAGACCATGCTGATAATGACACGGTCTTCATCGAGAATGGGCGTGTGAAGCCGGCCGCCGTATCCG
>CBDTZI010000192.1:0-6878 GCA_965364865.1 uncultured bacterium
CCGCCGATCGATACTGAGGCTGGAATGTTGGGCGGCGTTGGCGGTTTGAAAGTCGCTCGGTGTTCGACCGGTCGGGTCGGTAAACGGAGCTTCACGCGGGATGTCATATACCACCGGAGCACCCATCAACGATTCGCGTGAGCCGGTCTCTTCGGTTTCCTGTTCGATGTGAGCGATCACGCGCAAAAAGTATTCCGGATCGCTGCTGGTGGCTCCGGCGATGCGTCGTAGGGCGATTTCGAAATCCAGTCCAACCGACTGCGTAATCACCCGCAAAGCCTGTTCGGCGTTCATCGACCGTATGGATACCCTTTCCATCACCGTCGTCATCTTGCGTGTGAAAGGATCGGACGAACCCGAAGCTGGACCCAGCCCCACAAACGCTTTGGTATCATCTAGAAATTCCTCTACGCTGATCGCAACATCAGCCTGATCAATCGTGTGATACACCACATATCGAAGTGCGTCCGCGACATTCCAGAGCTGCGCTCCACGTGCGTCATCCGAATCAAACGAGTACAGTTCGTGCTCATTCTTTTTCGTCGTGATGGATTTGAGTTTTTTGCTGTTTCGGTTGGGCTTACCGTCGCGATTAAAAACCACCGGCTCACTTTCAACAACGCGAAGATCTGGAGTGCTCGGTACCCATTCCAGGTGCGGTCGGGATCGCATGACACGCCCGGTGATGTGTGATTTCGGTGAAGTCCGCAACCATTCCTGCGCCTCGAAAAGACAATCGATGGTCATGGATTGATGTTCGGGACTCCAGGATAGAGTGCTCACCATCGGGTAGCCCTGAAACAAGACGACATCATCGTCACCACTTCGTTTCACAACGATACGTACCCTTCGATCAGGATGCAGCTCCTGCAGAAGATGTACATAGTGTTCTTCACCGATCGTTCCGGCGGTTTTTATTTTTTCAAAGTCAAGGGCACGGACCACAAGAGTGGCGACAACATCATCTCCGTTGGGATTACGGGTAATGCGGCTCCACTGCACCACGTCGGGTGCCGGGCCAAACTCGTTGGATCTGCCCGCCGTCTCAATCAACACGCTCGAACGCGCGTGCGATCTTCGATCATTCGTCAGCGGCGTATCGAGAATATCGACGCGTCGATCACGACGTGTGCGCCTGGGTGTTGAGCCAAGCGTGTTGTCTATCAGAGCCGTTCCCATATTACCCTAGCCGATTAAAGATTACGGTTAACCCAACGATGTACTGAAAAGAACTTGATCCCGACAGCCGCTGAACATCCGATGTAAACACCCATCCCACCATCCTCGCGCGGGTGGTGATGGTGCCACCCGCCAGCCCGTCGGTCAGCTTGGTTGGCTGCAAGTAGCTCAAATCCACTGGACCCAGCGATCCCGACGATCGATCGCTGCCGTGTTGAAACTTGTCCAGGTGACTGATGATCTGTCGATAGACAGCCGCGTCTTTTATTTTCAGCGTGCCTTCCCAGATCACCTGCCCGCTGACAAAACCCAGCACGTCAGTCGCTACGAAATTTTGTTGGGCAGATCTTTGTGTAACGTTTCGAGCAACGTCCGGGCTCTCCGAAACCTTGACCACATACTGCGCGTCCCCGCTGGCCGCGCGGGCGCTTCCTGTTTGCCCCAGGTCGAGCTCCGCCGCACCGTCCACTCCTCCATATTGCGGAATGCTCATCGCCTAAACGATCCTTCTATTTGCTCGCGTCTCTTATTACCATTGAACTCTCTATTCGTTTTTGCTCGGGCATCGTCGCCGAGTAGTGTTTGGTTTTGGTTGTTGTTAATGATGGTGACTTGCCCTTCACGATTGACAGCACGACCACCACTAATGATGGCTCGCAAGTCTTCGGTGCGAAACTCCTGGAATCGATTTGTAAGCCCGACAGACTCCATCGCTTGATTCAAAAAACCCGGTTGATCTGGAAGTCCAATTTCGGTAATGCCTGCTAATCGGTTGAACAATGTTGTTGCGGGTCTGCCACCCACACTTCCCTCACCAGTGAACTCAACCACAGCTTTTTCCAGTTCACCAACACTTCCAAACAGCGTAAGAAGCTTAATGGCCTCTTCGACGAGCTCGGGATTGTTTTCCAACTCCGGAACCTTGCTCAGTCGCTGGCGCAGTAAACTTATATCACCATTAGTGCTACCGACCTGAGCACGCGTTTCCGCTTCTTGTTCGTTAGGCAGGTGAGTTTTGAACTTTACTTCTCCAAGCCCTTGCCCCTGCACGGTTTCGCGACCGCGAAACGTATCGAAGTTATTAAGATTCAAATCACGCCGTGCAGACTGATTCCTCCGCTCATTGGATAGCCTGGGATCAAGATTGAGCTTGCCGGAAAATTGCAGGATAGAAAGATTGACGAGCTCCTCCTGTGTAAAATCCTGATCACCTAGCAGGCCGAACACCGTGTTGACGTCACCCTCTTCGAGCTGCGTAAACTGCGCCCTAGCCCTCGCAGCCCCGCTCTGCGCCGACCGCGCCGCGTCAGCCGTCAACCCACCGTCTCTGCGACTCGCCGCGATCCGTTCGATCGAAGCTTTCTGACTGCGACGCGCGACGTTCAAGTTTTCATGGGCCTGCGCCTGCCGGTTCATGGCTACGGCGACACGTTCACGCTCACGCACCTCGTCACGCAACGCCACAACCACCGCAGTGATTCCCGCAACGACAGCGCTTGCCGCTGGCAACAGACCCAGTGCCGTAAAAATTCCCCTGATCGCCAGCGTCAGCTTTATGGCTCCAACCGCCAACGGAGCCAGGACGCCGCCCTCGCTCGAACCTTCAGAAGATCCAGCCTCGGGTCGGACCGCCTTACCCAGCTGCTGTTTCAATTCGGCGTCCGCCTGGGTCAGCTCATCGACCTGGCGCGCAGCTTCGCCAAAACCCTTGGCCTTGGCTTGAATGGTGAGATCGCGTTCAGTCATCGCCGGTTATTCTTTTTCCTTTACACAGCGGTGATTTTCTTCTTCGCCGACGGGCACGCACACCATGCACGATTTACACTGCGCCATCTGCACATACTGCTTGCTGCCCTGGTCATCGGGGTTAAGCGTCGAAACCATCTGAAACTTTTTTGTGTGTTTGTATTTTGCCACACGTTTGGGTTTGGCGGGTTTCTTCGTTTCCACCGCCTCCGTTTTTTCTTTTTTAGGTTCTGTCGTTTTCATGATTTCCTTATGCCAAATTGATCAGTCGATCCGCCGCAGTCGCGTCGTCGATCGTTCGGATCGTCCAGGGGGTCAGCGGATCGCGAAAGTTTAGGCTTCCCGTCAGCGTGGTACGCGTGAAGCTTTCACCTCGCGAGGATGACTTACTTTTGAATTTGACGTTGCGTAGTGTCAGCACTCTATCCGGCGTATCACCCACCCCAAACAGCGGAACGGTGAAATCACCAACCCCGTTTTCCATCACCTGGGTGGCGATGTCCTTGGTTTCTGTCGCGTGCTTGGCTTTATCTTCAAACGTAATTGACACGGTGGGTACACCATATTCACCCACCTCCACATCCGTCGTGCCCACGTCGTTACCGTCATAAGCAACGAGCAGTCCTGCGACCAGGTTGAAACTCACATCTAACATGTGCCGAATTACAAGCGAGGAACCACCGTTTACATGCGTTCCGTCACCAAGCTTTCGCTGTCTCAACGGGTGCCGAATGGTTGGTTTGGTTTGTGCATTGTCATAAGTAAACACATCAGCATGCGTTGAACCTGGCGTTGGGTATCGGCATTGCCCGCTCAGCGTAATGGCGGCGTAACCAGAAAGCTGTGTAGCGAAGCGGAGTGAGTTGAACACCGGATTGATAAGCATACCTTTTCCGTACGTCGCGGTGCCCGATTCTTTCCCATAAAACACCATCGATCCTGGAGTGGAGATCAACAGGGGTATTCCCTGCTCGATGTCCTGAGTCGCCATCGTGAACTTCGTCTGCTGACCGGAGTCTTCTTCGTCCGAGGGGCCAACCATACCGTCGCCCTGGCTGGCTGTGCTATTGACGTATGATTCATCAACGTCAATGGCCGTGTTTCCTCCGACCGACAGACCGTTGGCAACAACCCCGAGCAATTCTCTGAACAATCTTTTATTGGCCATCTGTATTTTCCTTATGCGCCTTGGGGCACTTCATCGACTTCAATCAAGACCTGCATGATACAAGTATTGTTCGTCCCCAATTTCACTTCAAACGCTCTCACGTGAGCCTCATCACACCAGTAGTTACCATCGCCGAAGTCCGGCTTTGCCTGGTTGAACTCTTTTTTGATCAGATTCTTCATGGCGTTGGCACCCCACATCTTGCCATCACCGCGTCGCCATGCCGCTTCCCTGAAATTGCGAATACCGATCAGAATAACGTAGGTCGCGGCACCCTTGATTTCTTCACTTGAGATATCACTGTCGATTTCTCGGAAAAAATAAACGCGGGCAATGGAGTTACGCACACCGCTTAGCAACTCAGTGGTAAACTGATCAAAAGTTTCTGCGTTAGACCCTTCCCAGGGCTTCACGTCTTCGGAGTCAAACGCGTCGGCAACGCCGAACTGGATCGTCTTCAATTTTTCGACGATCCAGTTCTCGGTTTTTGTTGCCAGTGATCCGTCATCCGCCATGAGTCATCGATCCTTCATTGCTTGTTTAATTCAATCCCAGGTACGTCGGGATGAGTCCTTCCGTAACTTCTTTCACATCTCCAGGCGACCAGAAAAGGTGCGGTCGCGGTTTCAGATCAACGTACTTGGCGATGGCGAACAGCGCCTCGTCCTTACCAAAACCAAACACGTTCTCGTCGTCGATCAGCAGCCCGATCACGTTGCGGCTGGCACCACCGCGAATCGGAATAAACGACAGGTGATCGCGACCCGGATCGAGTTCGCTCGGCCACAGCTGTTCGCGTTTCAATCGATCTTGAAGGGGGATGGCCAGTGCGCCACCCGGGCGAGAGGATTGGATACGCCCGCCCACCTGCACTTTGTGTGCATAGGGCAGATTTGATCCCACTTCCACGGAAGATTCCGAGAGTTTGAATATGGAATTTTGATTGCCATTGCCGTTGAAATCCACGGTGTACGACGCTTGCAGCCGTCCCGTTCGTATCGCATTGGGATCGTCGCTGAGTACCTCGGGCAGTCTCAGCAGTGCGGAGCTCAGTGCAAAAACTCCGAGCTGTTTCATGAGCGGTTTGGAATCTCGAAGCCGGTTCGACAAGTCCTCGAACAGCGTTTGATCGCCCGTAATTTCCAGACTCGTTTGAATTCCCTGCATCTTGATTCTCGCATAGGGTTACGGCGTGATCCGTTTCCGCGTGCATATATGTTTGGATGTCGTTCGCCTCAGCGGGCGAGAACATCGACATCAGTGACAACAAAAACGTCAACAGCATCGTCAAAAATTTCATGGTTATTATCCTTTTGTTTTGGTGACACGACAGTAAAAGTCAGCTTCTCACCCTCCGTCGCTTCGCTTAATTGTGCATCTAAATTTCCTTTCGTTTTGGTAACACAACGGTGAATCTTCAATCCACTCCGTACAACCTCACCGCGCGTCGCGGGTCAGCTAGTTTTCATTCGATGATTCGACGTGCGATTCTTCATCAACCGTTTCGGCGACGGGTACTTGCCCCTCGTCGTCCGGGTTGTGCCAGGTGCCTAATTCGTATTGGTCGGAGTACACGCAGCTGCTGACCTTGCACGAATCTGGCGTAACCATACCGCTGCCGTTGTCATAGACATGCAGATTGCAACATGTAGCGTTGTGTACTTGAGTAACGATCGCGGCCAAAACTTCGCCATCGGGATGTACGTAATGAACCATCACTCCGAGTTTTATTGTGTCCATGATTTTTTCTTTCTAAATGTGATCCCGCATGTTCGACAAAATGGGTTTGTTGGAAGCCCAACGCGAAACGGGATCGTTGGTTTTCGTTGATGGCGGAGTCACTTTTCCGGGCAGATTGTTTTCACCGTTTACAAAACCCTTCAACCAGGTAATCGTGTTGTCGTATACCTGTTTTTTGTTTTTTGAAACCGGGGGTCGTCTGCCGAAAATACGATACTCCGCCAAATCCAGTGTTAGTTTTTTAAGAAAAGCCGCCAGATCCGCATCCGTAGAAGTATCAATGGGCGTAGAGAATCGTCGCGACAGATAGCTGTCAACTTCTCGCTCGGACGATATTCTCACTTCATCCAGAATGCTTGAACTGGGAACCGTTCCCGATTCCGTGGTGAGCTGCGCGGCGGTATCGTTGCCTACGCGATCGATCAAGTCCTGGTTGACGATGTACGCCATGATTCACTCCTGTGGTTACAGACTACTTTTTCTTACGAGGCGGTTTACGCAAACGCAGTATCTCCTGCGCCGCGTTGTCGCAGACGCGACCTACGGGGACGTCACCGGATAACTTAAGCAGCTCACGCAACAATGCGGCTCCGGTTTTCTTTTTCGGCGGAGACGCCATCCCGTGTGTTCGCCCCGACACGATCTTTCCCGGCGGATCGATCGAGGGTTTGTCTTTGTTCTTGTTCTTGGCCATTACATTTCCTTATCGAAATTGAAGACTTTAGATTTTGTTAAATGTTTCGATCAGTGCGCCGTATCAAGTCAGGTCAACGCTGACTGCATACATCCACTCGCCATAGGTCATGCGATATCTTGCTCGTGCACCGTAGAGGAATTTCTCGCGACGGAATCCCTCGTCCGATTTTTCTTCCAGTGCAGTGAATTCGATCGGCATACGATCCTGGAAAATAAACGGTCGCACGACGGCGTCGGTTTTCAAAATAATAAACTTACTGACATCGGTCAGCTCCGGCATGGGTATGACGGTCGTCGGCTTACCGATCAGCTGAGAAACACTGCTGTCGGCCACACGCGTGGCGTTGAT
>CBDTZI010000193.1:0-6850 GCA_965364865.1 uncultured bacterium
CCGGAACCCTTAGCACCCAACCCGCCGCCCGCCACCATTAATTCGTTAATTTGAGCTGGCATCAATCCCCAGCTCGCCGGTGAGAAGTATGAAAACGCAGGTGACGTGAAAGCAACTGCGGCCCCTAAAATCGTTTCGTCGATATAGGCGAATACCAGTGCGTGAAGCCAGACGAGGAAGCAGGTTCCTGCCACAATGCTGATTAAAATCATCCCCGCAAATCTGTTAACGATCGGACCCAGGGTAAAATAGACCGCCCGCGCAATCCCGATGATCATTCGGGATAATCCGCTGTAGGCAATGTTCTTTGGTTGCCAGGGTACGGTAAACTGAGTCACACTACTGCTCCAATAATTCTACGTCACGGCAAAAACTAGACCAAACGGAATCATACTCATCCGGTCTGAGCCGCATGCTTTAGCTTGCGCGGCTATAAAATATAGTTTTATCTTCCGTCCCCCACCCTTGCTCCGCAAAAATGGGGCACCCTAAATACCAATTACACTACCGATCGACCTCACCCATGACCACATCCATGCTGCCGATGATGGCCGGGATGTCAGCCAATAAAATATCATGACAGATCGCCTGGGTGATACAAAGATTGCTAAAACTCGGACCTCTTGCTTTGACGCGACTGGGAATCGTCGAGCCGTCACCACGAATGTAAAAGCCAAGCTGACCTCGCGGGTTTTCGACTTCGACGTAAATTTCGTCGTCGGGAATTTTAATTTTGCCGACCTTCTTGGCGATAAAATCGCCGTCGGGCAGTTGATCCATCACTTGACGGATGATACGAACGGATTGGGTCATCTCCAGGACGCGTACATAATACCGACTCCAACAGTCTCCGACCGTCACGCCCATAGGAATTTCGTCACAGCCGCCCGGCTTGGCGATGGGAATATCAAAATCGTATTTTTCGTAACCATCATACGGTAGCGACTTACGAAGATCCCATCGAATTCCCGAACCGCGAAGCATGGTCCCGGTCAGGCCATACGCCACCGCTTGTTCGGGTGTGATGACCCCGATTTGGCTCGTACGTTTTACGAAAATATGATTAAAACTCAACAGGTTATTGTAATCCGAAATTTTGGTTTCAAAATAATCCAAAAATTCTCTACAGCGTTCGATCCAACCGTCCGGCAGGTCATCGTGTACGCCGCCGATGGTAATATAACTATACGTCAGTCGCGCACCGCAGGCCGCCTCAAACAGATCGAGAACCATTTCGCGCTCTCGAAAGCAATAAAGAAACGGGGTAAACGCGCCCATGTCCAGGCCATAAGTGCCTAATGCAACAAGGTGTGAAGCGATACGGTTCAACTCGGAAACGATCACTCGGATCGCTTCGCCTCGCGGTGGAATTTCAACGCCGCACAATCTTTCAACCGCCAGCGAAAAAGCCTGGTTGTTGTTCATGCCTGCCAGGTAATCCATCCGGTCGGTGTAGGGAATGTATTGAAAGGGTTGAATGTTTTCGCCGATTTTTTCCGCACAGCGATGAAGATAGCCGATGTGCGGGATCGCTTCGAGCACCATCTCGCCGTCGGTCCGCAACACGATACGCAGCACGCCGTGCGTCGAGGGATGTTGAGGCCCCATGTTGACCAGCATCTCTTCGGTCCGCAGATCGCCCTGCTCGACACGGTCGTGGTCGATCATAACGTCAGGTTGAATTTCAATGGTTGTATCAGTCATTGTAGTATGCAAAATTCAAATTAATCTAAACTTCTCTTACGTTTCTTTTGTATTCTTCAATATCCATAGCGTTCACACCATACAACAGCGCGAGATGTTCAGGGCTAACTTTATCTCGAAGATAATCCCACACCAATTCCTGGCGATCAATGACATTCATATCCTTAAATGCATCGCTTCCAATTAAGGCGCGAACATGACCCCATTCAGACTCAAAAACATACACTTTATCGCAGGCGCGATTTTTCACAAAACCATTAAGCGCTTCGTCTATTTCACGTATAGCTGTTACGATGTTATTTTTCGCAACCATGGGACGACTCCTGTTTCAGGATTGGAGACATACTGTAGAAATAAAGTAGCGTTTTTTTCATTGAAATCGGAAGGGGTTTTGTATCGAACACTTTTTTCTCGATCAAATGCCCATGTTTCCTTAATTTTGGCAAAACTTTCAACCAATTTGGCATTTTCTTGTAATTTGTAATCAAAACCGCTATGCAACATCAGTAATTCTAAGTCATGGGTTTTGAAAGTTTCTCTCATTTCACTCCAATGCATAGTTACGCAGATAGCAACTTTCAAATAACACTCAACAGCATAACCTGCAAGATATATCGCACCTGCGTAGTGCTTGGCTTTGAACAACGTTTCTGCTTCTTTCAACCGGGCTTCGGCGACTTCCCTCAGAGTTTCCCGCTCGATAATCGTTTTGTTGGTTAACTGTGGCGCCATATCGTTAATGTTTCGGGTTTGTTAGTTCAAACTCCGTCGTTGCGGGAATACCGTGGTACTCCAGCGGGAAGTCGTAATCTTTTCTCAGCGGGTATCCCACCCAGTCATCGGGGCAGAGTATGCGTCGCAGATCGGGGTGATTCGTAAATTGAATTCCCATCATGTCATAGGCTTCGCGCTCGTGCCAATCTGCTGCGGGCCAAACGTGAGCCACGGAGGGGATAATCGGGTTGTTTCGATCCACCACAATCCGCAAAGCAAATTCATGGGTGGCGGTAACCAGCTGATCACCGCCGTCGAGCGGAATACGCATCAGATCGTACAAGCAGGCGAGTTTGTCATCCGCCAGCAAATCCAGAGTTGTAATACATCGCAGCAAATTGAATCGCAGTGATGGCTCATCGCGAAGAAACAACGCCACCTCAGGCCAGGCGTCCGCTTTCACCAACGCGTACGGGTGGCACCCTTCGAGAGCCGTATCCTCAAGGGCGTCGTTAAATTTCGATTGCAACACTCTACAGATTTCTTCAGGAGCCACGTTTCGTTCAACTTCCAGTTAATTCAGCGCCATTTCCTTGGCTTTGGTCATCAATGTTTTCGCACGTGTCTGGTTGCGGATTTTATCTTGCAGCCTCATCAAGCCTTCCAACAGTGCTTCGGGCCTGGGTGGACAACCGGGAATGTAAATATCAACCGGAACGACAAGGTCTACACCCTTGACCACATGGTAACCATGTTTGAAGTAAGGCCCGCCGCCAATCGTACAGGCACCCATCGCCATCACATATTTGGGTTCAGCCATCTGGTTGTAAAGTCGTTTCAGTCGGCTGGCCATTTTATAGGTCACAGTTCCTGCGACGATCATCAGATCGCTCTGACGCGGAGACGCACGAAACGCCCCGGCTCCAAACCGGTCGATATCGAAACGCGAGGCGCCGACCGCCATCATCTCAATCGCACAACAGGCCAAGCCAAACGTCATCGGCCAAATGCTGCTGCTGCGACCCCAGTTCATCGCCCAGTCCAAAGACGTGACGATCAACCCTTCTTCAAAACGATTTTCTATCCAACTCATAATATTTTACCTACGCCGCAAATACACTGCGACATTGGTTCGACATTAGCCCGCTTGGGCAGCCGAACTCGATTCATCCAGGACCGATTCTTTTTCCTGTGCGCTGGAAGCTCGGACCCAGACCAGGTAGCCCGATTTCCATTCATACAGAAACGGAATCGCGATCAACAAAAAGAACACAAAAAACGCCCAAAACGCCGGTGCGCCCATCTCCTTGAACACCACCGCCCAAGGCCAAAGCAGCGCCACCTCGACATCAAACACAATAAATACCAGTGCGACGGTATAAAAACGCAAATCAAACTGCACCCAGCTACTACCAATCGCTGGCTCGCCACATTCGTAAGCGGTCCCTTTTTCGGGGTGGGGCAAGTTCGGCCTGGCAAAATAGCCCGCCATTAAACCGCCAAACACAATGCCGAATCCCGCAACGCAAAAAAGTAAAATCCCCAGCACCAACTCTACATTGGTGTTGTCATAGGCGGATCCCTTCGCCACCGGCAAAGAAGAAACGACGGTCAATGTTGTTTGAATCAATGAGAACATGGTGATCTATGCTTTTATACTCTTACGTTTCGTATTTTTTATTATGCCGAATCCGCGACAGCTTTGACCATCTCTTCGCGGCGGCGATTTTTATCGTCCGTTAATTTGTCCTGCGAATGGTTAAACTCGACCCATTCCTCTTTACGTTTTTGCGCCCAATCGGGCAACACATCCTTTTGCATCCACAGCGGCTGGGGCGTCTGCAATCCCTCTTTGGCAAGATCGGTAAACTCTACGATCATACTTTCGCGGCTATAACCGGAAAGGTCGTGAAGATTTCCCATGTGAATACAATCGGTGGGACACGGATCAACACACAGTGCACAAAACATACATTTGGCATAATCAATCGCGTAGCGCGTCATCAGTCCGCCCTTGGCGATTCCTGTTTCTTTGTCGATTTTTCGTGGACCGGTCTTATCGATGTAGATGCAATCCACCGGACAGGCTTTAGCGCACAGATCGCAGGCGATGCACTTTTCAATTTCAAAAAAGTGGAACCCGCGAAAACGCGGCTGTAGTGCGGGCGCGACATCGGGGTATTGCAACGTCACCGTTTTAGCGAAGCAGTATTTCAAGGTGATGCGCATGCCGACCAGTATGGTGTATACCGTCTGCCATATATTGCGGAAGTACGCGCGGATGGGACTGTCTTGCATTTTCGTCGGGGCCCAGAAAACTTTCTCGATAATCCTTTTTCATACGCTCGCAGGCGTAATAAGAGGCCGCATTCTAGTATGATGATTCAGGTATCGCAACGGTAAGACGCTGCTGAAATCGCTGATATTTTAGCAACCTTTGATCAACGCCAGACTGACAACCACCATCAAACGTGTCTCCCCGACCTTATGAAGTATCGGCTCGCAACAGTCGGTGGCGCAACAGATTCAAGGCAGTCTTGCAACTTCGATCGCGCACTTCATCACGATTGAGGTGCTGACCAAAAGTCATACGCCGAACATCAACCCCTTTTGAAGATGCGAGCGCGATATAGACCAACCCGACCGGCTTGTCCGGCGGATTCCCTCCACCTGGCCCAGCGATACCCGTTAACGACAGTGCGAAATCCGACTTTGATGCTTCTCTGCACCGCACAGCCATTTCACGAGCGATTGGCTCGCTGACCGCTCCCTCCGAATCGATGAGATCAGCAGAAATCCCCAATAATTCGATCTTGGCGGTGTTACTATAGGTAATATAACCCCGGAGAAAATAGTCACTGCTACCGGGAACATCTGTGAAATACTTGCCGAGCAACCCTCCGGTGCAGGATTCCGCCGTTGAAACGGTGAGTTGTTGATCTCTTAACAACTGGCCTACTGCCTGTTGCAGGGTATCGTCGTCATCGCCAAAAACCGCGATCCCAAGCCTGCGCTTGATTTCAGCACAATCCTTTTCGATGAGCATTTCAGCCTGTGATTTGTTTTCGCCAGTGGCGACAATACGCACACTGAGTACAGCTTCGCCAGCGGTTGTGCCAATCAGAGGATTTCGATCGTGAGCCATCATATCTGAAAGAAGCTCACCCATTTTAGCTTCGCTCATCCCATAACACTGCAGCTTCTTCGTGAGAATGCACGATTGAAAGCTACGTTTCTCAATGACCGGCACGATATGCTGATCAAACATTTCTTTCATCTCAGCTGGCACGCCGGGTAAGGCGAAAAGGAATTGATCGCCCTTGTGATATTTGATGCCCGGCGCGGTTCCACGCTTGTTTTCCAGTACATCGCAACCAACCGGAATCTTCGCCTGGAAGCGGTTGGAATCGTGCATGGTCCTTTGCATACGCTGAAAAAGGGTTTTGATTTGTTCCATCGCCTCGGCGTTTTCTTCCAGGGGTTGACCGAGGGCTACGGAAATCGCTTCGCGTGTACGATCGTCAGGGGTTGGGCCTATACCGCCGGTGATGATAGTGATCGAAGCCTCACCGTGATCACGCTGGAGAGATCGAACGATGGCGTCTCGCAACAAATCGACATCGTCGCCCAGAGTTTGATGAGCGAAAACCTTGATCCCCATCGAAGTCAATCTCGAAGCTAACCAGGCGGAGTTGGTGTCGATCGTTTGGCCGGTGATCAGTTCATTTCCAACGCTGAGGATGATCGCCTTCATTTACATCAGCCTATCATGCTTTTGTTGAATCTCAACTGCGTTATAGTAGATGGCACGGCGGTACAGAAGTTAATGACCGAGAAAGAAACCGCCCAGCAAAACTGAGCCGCAGGTAGAATTAAATCCCGACTTGTCGGGTGCCTGCGTGGAGATCAATGTTAAATTAACCATGGCTAAAGTCACAAAGAAAAAGAAAACCAAGTCCGTGAAGCGCAAACAGACTGCTGCAAAAGCCTCGCGCCCGCCATTGAAACTGCTGATGACCTGTATCGGCCGACGGGTGGAACTGTTGAACGCGTTTCGCCGAGCTGCGAAACAGCTCAATATCACTCTGGAGATTCACGCCGCGGATTCGTCGCGATTGGCTCCGGCGATGCATCGGGTGGACAAAGCCCACATCGTGCCGCGGACCGACTCGGGTGAATACATCGATTCGCTATTGACTATTGTTCGCAAATCAAAAATCGATTTACTTGTGCCGCTACTCGATCCGGAGCTGTTACTACTGGCGGAGTCGGTTGATCGGTTTGAGGCGATCGGTTGTCGGGCTTTGGTTTCTTCGGAATCGGTGGTGCGAACTTGTCAAGACAAGATATTAACCTTCGAAGCGTTGTCGCAGGCGGGCATCGATACGCCGCAGACCTGGGCGTGGTCCGAGATGATTAAACAGAGGCGACT
>CBDTZI010000194.1:0-6850 GCA_965364865.1 uncultured bacterium
CGGATTTTATGATGCGCTGCAGGAAAAAACTTCACGAATTACGCAAGGCCTGCAGGAGGCAGCTCAATCGGCCAACGTGAACATCACAACAAACGCGCTCGGCGGCATGATGGGGATGTTTATAACCAGCGCGCCGGTGAAAAATTTTGACGACGCTCAAAAATGCAATCACGACGGTTTTTCCCGTTACTTTCGGGCGATGCTCGACGGCGGCGTTTGGCTGCCACCCTCAGGATACGAAGCGATGTTTGTTTCCGCAGCTCACGACGACGAAGCGATTAATAAAATCATACTTGCTGCGAAAGATGCGTTTGGGAGTGTAAAATCATGACGCGATTACGTGTGGGAACCCGCGGAAGTGACCTGGCTTTGTGGCAGACGCGCTGGGTGTGCGATCGATTGCGCGAAGCGCACTCAGATTTGGAAATTGAAGAAATCATTATCAAAACGCACGGCGATCTCGTCACCGACAAACCGTTCGACGGCGATTGGCCCGTCGGTAGTTTTGTTACCGCCATCGAACAGGCGCTGATTGAAAAGCAAATTGACTTTGCGGTTCACAGTTTTAAGGACTTGCCCAGCGCCATCACCGGCGGTCTGATCATCTCAGCCATTCCTCAGCGTCAGATTGTGCAAGACGTTTTGTTAACTTCCGAACCGATGGAGCTGGCGAATCTTCCTGCGGGATACCAAATCGGCACCAGCAGTCCGCGTCGAGCCGCTCAACTGTTGCGAGATCACGACGTGACCATCGTGCCCATTCGTGGAAATGTTCCGACACGAGTGGCGAAAGTGAACGACCCTCAATACGACGCGGTGGTATTGGCAGCTGCAGGTCTGACAAGATTGAGCATCGAACATCCGCATGTGATTGATCTGCCGACTGATCGATTCGTGCCCGCTCCGGCGCAGGGGGCGCTGGCGATACAAACCCGCGAAAACGAAATCGCGGGCGAGCTTGTTGCCGCGATCGACCACGCATCGTCTCGCATCGCGGTGGAGGCTGAGCGAAGCTTTTTACACGCCGTGGGTGCGGGGTGTCAGACTCCGGTGGGTGCGCTGGCGGCGATCGACGGTGATTCCATCACGCTGCATGGCCAATTGTTCAGCGACGACGGAACGGATCTGGCGGAGAGCCGCGAAACCGGTGATAATCCTTTAGAGATTGGTATTACGCTGGCAAAGCGGCTGCTCGGCGAACTGTCAGCCATATAAAAATCATCAACTATCCCTGTTTCATTCTATTGGATTAGTGTATTATGGAAATTAATTAGCCGCGCAAGCTCCCGACAAGTCGGGATTTCATTCTGCATGCGGCTCAGGCTTTATTCATTCAGCAGAGAAAGAGTTATTCACCATGAAAAAAAATCGATTGTTCACACCCGGCCCGGTGATGGTACCCGAAGTGGTTTTGCTCGAAATGGCCAAGCCGATGGAACACCACCGAACCGCTTTTTATAGAGAAGTCCACAAGGAAGTCTGTGAACTTTTACAATACTTTTTTCAAACCAAAGCGTCCTGCCTGACGTTTACCGGTAGCGGTACTTCAGCCATGGAAGGTGCGATTGTGGGATGTTGCTCGCCGGGTCACAAGGCGCTGGTCATTCGCAACGGAAAATTCGCTGAACGATGGGTGAAAGTCTGTGCGGCGTTCGGGATTGACCACACCGCGCTTGATCTGGATTGGGGGACCGGCGCCAAAGCGGATGACATCACCAAGGCGATGGACGCCGATCCAAAAATTGACACCGTGATCGTGGTACACAGCGAAACCTCTACAACGGCGCTGAGCGACGTCGAGGGAATCGCAAAGGTCACGCGTGATCGCGGTGCGCTGTTGCTGGTGGATGGGATTACAGCTGTGGGTGCGATTCCGGTAAAGATGGACGCGTGGGGTGTAGATGTTTATGTGACGGGTTCACAAAAGGCGATGATGCTTCCGCCGGGTCTGGGTTTCGCAGCCATCAACGATCGTGCGTGGGAACGGATCGACTCTGGGAAAATGCCCACGCTCTACAACGACGTGAAAGCCTATCGAAAATCGCTGGACACCTGGGATGCACCGTACACGCCGGCGTTGACGCTGGTTCGTGCAGCCCTGGTGGCGCTGCGAATTTTTAAAGAACGCACGATCGAAGGGGTCTGGAAGGAAACCGCCACTCTCGCACGGGCGACGCGAGCCGCAGCGGAAGCGATCGGCATGAAAGTATACGCCAGGGATTACGTTGATTCGGTCACCGCGATGGTGGTGCCGGATGGTGTGGATGAAGCGGCGCTGCGTAAGACCATGCGCAGCAAACACGGATTTCAGATCGCCGGCGGTCAAGGCGAGATCAAAGGAAAAATCATTCGATTGTCTCACATGGGTTATGTCGACGCGTTCGACACGCTGGGCGTGATCGCGGCTCTGGAAATGACGCTGAAAGATCTTGGTCACACCTTCAACATCGGTGCGGGCATCACGGCTGCTCAGCAGGTCTTCGCTGACGAATTGTAATTTCGCGTAAAAATATATCAGGTTCACTCCCCAAGCCCGTAAGACAGGATCTTGCGGGCTTTTTTGTATGTACGGTTTCCTCTATTTCCGTCGATGATGATTGTGTGTAATGACGATATTGATGACGCTTGCATCGAGAGTTGAATTCGGATATAGGCATAAGATATGGCCCACGCAAAAACTCATTCTTATATTGTCTGGTTATCCGTTGTCGGATTGCTGGCGTTTTCATCTTGTTCGTCGACCGGCCAGCTCATTAACTGGGTAACCGACAACGACAATCTAAGTCGTGATAAAACGCAGCTTGAACAACAGATCGCGCAACGCGACCAGACGATCCATCAACTTCGTCAGCAGATCGAAAACCTGAACACTTTTGATCAGAACAGACCGGCGGATCTGTTCGCTCCGGTCAAGATCGAATTTGCCAGTCTCACCGGCGGTGATAATTACGACGACAAGCCTGGCCACGATGGGATTACAGTTCATTTGCGATTGCGAGACGCGGACGGCGATCTGGTTAAGGCACCGGGAAAAATCACGATTCAATTGTTGGATGCCACCCAGGCCGGTTCGTCGCGTGATCTGGGTGTGTATCGTTTTGACGATCCTCAGCAAATGCGAGAGCTATGGCATGGCCGATTCGGAACAAGCCATTACACGCTAAAATGCCCGTTTCGTTCAACCGTAAGCCCATCCACATCGAGGAAAGTTATCATCCGGGCTGAGTACGTCGATTATTTGACCGGGCGAAGTCTTACAGCGACCACAGAAGTGGAAATTTCGCCGGATGAAAATTAGTACAAAAATTCGGGTGCCCCATTTCCCGATTTGTCGGGAGGTGAGGGAAGGAAAAATCTTTACAAATTAGATTCGATTTGTTATCATCGTTCACAGAGAAATAAGAGCGAGCGAACCAAATTAAGGCGGAATCAATACCATGCCAGATCAAAACGCAGACCACGCAGCATACGATCCTTCGGACTCCGACAGTGCAACAGCTACTTTGAGTGCGCCTGCAAAAAGAATTACTCCTCAAAACAAACCGCCCAAACCATTACCACCCTACAAAGTGTTGCTGCACAACGACGCAGTCAACTCGTTTGAACATGTGATCACAGCCATTTTGAAATTAACGTCGTTGCAGACACAAGACGCGACGTTGCGTACACTCGAAGCCCATGATTCAGGCGTTGCATTATTGCTGACCACTCATCGCGAACGAGCCGAGCTTTACGTCGAGCAGTTCGCCACCATGACCATCACCGTCACCATCGAACAAGCTGAATAGAAATCAAATTAAGAATTAAAATGCGGGTGCCTTTGGCGGCTTGCCCGCCAGTGTTTTGCAGGTATCGTACACTCGACCGTCCTATTTTCCCTTTAACTCATCTATTTTTGTGCCGATGTCTTGTTCACGCAGGATGGATTCGCCCACTAAAATCGCTCGCGCCCCAGCTTGTTGAACTGTAAGAACATCCTCGCGCGACCCGATACCGCTCTCAGAGATAAAGGGTGTGTCGGATGGAATGTGTTTCGCCAATTGCGTTGTCGTCTGTAAAAAAGTTTTCTGCACGGAAAGATCGCGGTTGTTGATTCCCAAAATGTATCGATGATCCGTCGACTTGCCTAAGACTTTCAAAACCGAAAACAGATTTTCTTCGCTGTGTACTTCCACGATGGAGGTCATGCCCAGCCCGCAAGCCAACTCGACATATTTTGCAATCGTTTCAGAGTCAATCACTTCGGCGATGAGCAGAATCGCGTCCGCACCAAAAGCCCGCGCCTCATACACCTGATATTCATCAATCGTGAAATCTTTACGCAACACCGGCAGCGGGACAGCCCGTTTGATCTGATCGATGTATTCCAGGCGACCCTGAAAATAAGTTTCATCGGTCAACACGCTGATCGCAGCCGATCCGTGAAGATGATAGGTTTGAGCGATGGCGACAGGATCAAAATCAGGCACGATCAAGCCGGCGGAGGGCGATGCTTTTTTCACTTCGGCGATCAATTGGATGTCATTTGGACCGGAATTTGTCACCGCCTGATAAAAATCTCGTGTGGGTTGAGCCTGCTGGGCAGATTCCCGCATCTGTTCCAGCGATTTGACCCGCCTGGCCTCGATTATTTCGAGCCGTTTGGTCTCTACGATTTTATCCAATATAGTCATCGTCAATGATTCCTTTTGGTAACCACTACTGGCTGAGCATTGTAACGCGAATCGGCGTCGAAGGCGCGGGCACGGACCCGGCCCCCATCGAACCCAGCACGACGAATTCAATCCTGATGGGCATCGATCAGGTCATCGCAGCTTGTGCGATATTATTGTTTATTTTGTTCTGGGTCGTTCGCATCTCGTTTGGCCGTCGTAACATGTTCGCTCGAAGCCCCAAACGCCCCAACCACCTCCGCGAAGATTCGATTATTTTGGTCATGGTGGTTTATTTGCTGTCGGTGATGATCGTGAGCGGGTTGATGCGATGGATGGGTGAGGAATCGACGAGTCTTTGGGCGATGCTGATGTCGGGGAACGCCGGGCATCTGGTCGGCATTGTTGCATGTCTGGTTGTCGTCTCTCGATGTTTTGAGGGCGGTGTGAAGCGATTTTTTCTACCGCGCAGTTCAATTCCAATGCAATCCTGGTGGATACTGGTTGGTTTGTCCTCGCTTATCGTCGTCGGTTTGTGCCCGATGATTACCGAAGTCACGTTGCAAGTGATTTTGTGGATTAACCCGCAATACGAATTTACCCCGCACCCCACGATCGAAGCGTTACAATCCGGGGATCAATCGATGGGCATTGTGACGGTCTTATGGATCGGTGCGTTTGTGTTGGCTCCGATCGCGGAAGAGATGTTTTTTCGCGGTTTCATCCAGACGTTTTTACTCGGTGTGTTTCGATCTCGCTGGCGGGCGATTGTGATTACTTCATTTATGTTTGGGCTTGTGCATTTTTCTCAGCCTTATGCGGTGACCGCCCTCATTTTTCTGGCTATCGTAATCGGCTACGCCTATGAAGCTACGGGTTCGATATTACCACCGATTATGATCCACGCCGCCTTCAATTTGAAAACCCTGATCTGGGATGCGGTGGGCGATTGGCCGATGTGACGCCGTGGTTGTTCGGTGATTGACGCAGCCCATGTACCCCTTATTCTATGGAAAAAGCAAGGGACGATCGTCGAGGGATGGATGCATGGCGCTGCCGTTGATTCGTCGGCGATTTCACAAATACCAATCACACAGAGGGTGAATCATGAATAATCATTGGACCAAATATATTTGTATTACGGTGTTGTCGGGATTTTTTGTTACGGGATGTCAAACCGCAATGCCGGTCTATCAAATCGACGACCACATCTGGTCGTTGTCCGCCACACCACTGGATCGATCCGCAGCGGAACTCAGCAACGATACCGCTGAGCATCTTGCCTGGGCGAAGGCCTATCGAACACGAATCATAGAGGTCAAAGGGCCTCGCACGATCGTCAACACGCTGGTTCCCTACAACATGATGATGATGCACATCGACGCGTGTGCTTCGGAATCCTCTCTGTTTGCCGTCGTGCATCCCGATGAGCACATGCGAAAAATAGCAGAGGAGTCCCAGCAGGAAGTCAGCAAATTAGTTACACAGTTAACCCTCGATCGCGAATTGTTTGAAGCGTTTAACGCGATAAACGTGGATCATGCGGACGACGCAACTCAGTTTTTGGTGTATAAAATCCGTCGCGATTTTCGTCGGGCCGGGGTACACAAGTCGCAGGAAGAACGTGAAGCCATCACCCAACTCCGTGATGAACTCGTTCAGATCGGACAGGCATTCGGAAAAAACATCCGCGACGATGACCGTGAAATTTTACTGGATTCGGTGGACGATCTGGAGGGGCTACCGCAGGACTGGATCGACAAACATCAACCCGGTGAAGATGGAAAAATTCGCGTCAGCACACGATATCCGGATTCCATTCCGTTCAGCACCTACGCTAAAAACGCAGAGGCCCGAGAAAAACTATATGGCGAATTCAAAAATCGCGGCTATCCGAAAAACATTGACGTACTGAAGCAACTCATTGATAAGCGATATGAACTGGCTCAACTTTTGGGTTATCGCAACTGGGCGGATTACATCACCGAAGACAAAATGATCGGTTCCGCCGCCAATGCGCGATCCTTCATCGATCGAATCAGTGAAATTTCAAAATCGGCGGCTGAGAGTGATTACGACATCCTGCTCGAACGCAAACGCAAGGATTATTCCGATGCCGAACGAGTGGAGGATTGGGAGAAGGGGTATTACGAAAATCTTATTAAGGGCGAAAAGTATTCATTCGCTCCACAGTCGGT
>CBDTZI010000195.1:0-6813 GCA_965364865.1 uncultured bacterium
GGCTGAGCCAGTTGAACGTGCCGTGCTTCTGACACCTCGACCTCGCCGTGTTCGCCCGATTCTTCTTCCTGCAGACGCGTTAAATCTTCTTCGCCATATAGGTATTGCCGTTCGGGTTCTTCCTGATCGGGTCGATAGATCATAGCCAGCATTTTGGGCAAGCCATGATTCTCATCGCGGTGGTTTTGCACCAGATCCGCAAAGGACATCCCACGCCTGGCCAACACACGCGATTGAACTTCCAGCACATCAAGCTTGTTCACGAGCGACGTCATCTCGTCACCCGAAATCGATTTCTTCTCCTGCCCATCTTCACAAATCAACAGCGCGGTATTCGCCAAACCGATCTCCGCCAGCTTGGTATTCAAGGTGCGGTCATCAAGCAGATAGTCGATTTGTTTTCCTTTTTTCACCTGATAGAGCGGCGGTTGGGCGATGTAAATTTTTCCCGCTTCGATCAACGGCCGCATGTGGCGGAACAGAAAGGTCAGCAGCAGCGTACGAATGTGCGATCCGTCCACATCCGCGTCGGTCATGATAATCAGTTTTCCATAGCGACATTTATCAACGTTGAACTCCTCCTTGCCGATCCCGCAACCGACCGCAGAGATCAGCTTGGTGATTTCGTCGTGGCCCAACATTTTGTCGATGCGCGCCTTTTCGACGTTTAATATTTTACCCTTGAGCGGTAAAATCGCCTGCGTAAACGAGTCGCGACCCTGCTTGGCGATCCCGCCGGCCGAATCACCTTCGACCAGATACAACTCAGTGGAATCCGCGTCTTTGCTGCGACAGTCCCAGAGTTTCCCGGGCAGTCCGCCGCCGCTTAACGCGCTTTTTCTGGATAAGTCTCGAGCGCGACGAGCCGCCTCTCGCGCCTGGGCAGCCTGAACCCCTTTGAGGACAATTTTTTTCGCGTCCGCCGGGTGTTCTTCAAAATAGTTGCCGATTTGTTCGTTGAGTGTCTGCTGCAAAAAAGTTTCGACTTCCGGATTGAGCAACTTCACCTTGGTTTGTGCTTCAAATTTTGGGTCACGCAGCTTGACCGAAACAATAGCGACCATCCCCTCGCGCCAATCATCGCCGGTCACGGTCGTGCTTCCTTTGATCAAATTATTTTTTCGGGCGTAGGTACTGGCTGCACGCGACACAGAGGTCTTCAGCGCCGACATATGCGTTCCGCCGTGAATGTTGTGAATGTTGTTTGCGAAGCAGAGAATGTTTTCCGAGTAGCTGTCGGTGAACAACAACACGACCTGACAACTCAGCCCGTTGGCTTCGTCTTCGCCGCGTATAAAAATCGGCTCTTTGTGTAACCGCTCGGCTCCATCCGCCAGATGAATGCAAAAATCCCTTAACCCCTCTTCAAAATAAAATTCGCATTCTTTACCGCTGGTGTCATCCACCAGCCCGATTCTCAATCGGTCATTGAGGTAGGCGAGTTCGCGGATACGGCTCTGCAGCGTTTCATATTTGAACTCGCAGTCGTTAAAAATTTTGGTATCCGGTTTGAATTCGATCGTGGTTCCGGTTTTGTCCGAGCCGGGTTCGGATTTTAATTCCTGAACCGTTTCGCCGCGCTCAAACAACATCGTATGTTTTTTACCGTCGCGATAGACATCCACCCGCAGCCACTCGCTCAGCGCATTGACCACGCTGACGCCCAGCCCGTGCAACCCGCCCGAAACTTTATAGCTGCTGCTGTCAAACTTGCCACCGGAATTTAGCACGGTCATCACAATTTCCAGCGCAGGCCTGCCGTTGAGCTTGGGGTTTTGGTGTTTCATCGGACCGACGGGAATGCCCCGGCCGTTATCCACAACCGCACAGCTTCCGTCGGCACTCAAACGCACCAGTACGGAATCGCAATGCCCCTCCAGCGATTCATCCACGGCGTTATCGATCACCTCGTACACGAGATGATGCATCCCAACCGCACCGACTCCGCCGATGTACATGCCCGGATTCTTCTTGACCGCCTCAAGCCCCTCCAACACCATGATGCTAGATTCGTCGTATGTTTTCTTCGTCGTTACTGTATCGCTCATGAATTTTTTCTATCAAAACCAACTTTGATTATAGCCTAAAAATCCCGATTCGTTAAGCGGTCTCGGGCTGATCAAACGGGCGGAATAAACACCCCATCCCGGCCAAACCTAAACACTATTTGTCGTACCTGCCCCCTGCCCAGCGAGACCCTCATTTGCTCTAAAATCCTTTGCGACCAGTTTCGCTGAATCGAACTGATCATCGCCACGTCATCCACATGAATCTGCAACTCATGATTTTTAAAACTCGCCACCCGGCAATGATGTCGAAACATTTCATCAACACAGGCGGCTAAAACATCCGCCATCTGCATCGCAGGCTCAAACCGCTCAGCACGAATTTGTTCGACCATCCCCTTCGTCACATCAGAAATGGACTGTGAACGCTGTTTTTTCTGGCGGTTTCGCCATACCCATGCAAGTTTGCGTTGATCGTCCACGGCTAATCCGCTTTTGAGGCCTGTTTGTGTCGCGAGGGTTACGCAGAGGTCAGATTGACCGGCATGACCACATGAATAAAATCTTCGCCCAACTTCACCACGCCGGGGCGGTTCGACTCTTTTACCGCAAAAATAATCTCTTCGGTATGGGCTACGCGAAGCACATCAGACAAAAACACCGGATTAAATCCGATCTCCAGCGTCTCGCCCTTGTAATCTGCGGGAAGCGAAATTGTGGCTTCCCCCTGTTCCGGCGCACGGGACGAGAGCGTTAAAGTGCCATCGGCGAACGTCAGTCGAACCCCTTTTGATTCTTCGTTGGTGAGCAGAGCTGCACGTTTGAGTGCGCTATGAAATTCGTTTGTGTTGAGCTTCACCAGACGATCGCAATCGCTGGGAATTACGTCCTGATACTTGGGGAAATGACCCTCCACCAAAGACGTGCTGATCATCGCGTTGGTCGTTTTGACCAGCACCTGATTGCTGCTGATTTTTACACCCACCACCGTGTCCGCATCCACGGGAAGCCTGGCAAACAACGACAGGGCTTTCCCCGGAACGATCACTTGGGGTTTTTCTTTGGTCGAAGTCGAAGCCGTTTTGCCGTGTGCGACCGACAATCTTCGTCCGTCCGTCGCAGCCATCGTAATCCGCTCGCCATCCAGCTCCCACAACACACCGTTGATCGCATAGCGTGTACTCTCACGAGCCGAGGCGAACAGCGTCCATTCGATCAGTCTTTTCATTTGCGCATGTTCGATGGTAAAATCGGGTTCTCCCTCCATTACAGGAACGGGTGGGAAATCGACCGAAGCCTGGGTGATGATCTGGAAGTGGCTACCCTGTCCGCGAACGTGTAATTCACTTTTACCAAGCTCAATGTCCAGAATATCATCCGTGCATTCGCGCACAATACGATTGAGCGTATCCGCCACGATGATCACGTCGCCAACTTTGTCCACTTCGACCTGCGTGACTGAACAACGGATACTCAACTCCAGATCCGTTGCGGATAATAACAACACATCAGACTGCGCTTCCAGATGGACACATTTGAGCACATCCTTGGGTGTACGAACGGCGGTGACATTACAGATGGCTGATAGAGCGTCCGCCATTTCCTGTCGGTTTACTCGAAATTTCATTGGGCGTCCTTCCACTCCAAAACAAACATTGTTTGTTTGCGTCGTTATTAAGTAGTTTTAATATAAACTTAGTCGTAATAGTATACCTTGGGATATCCGTGCGATACATTTCCGTGTTTTGCGTAAGTTACGATAGACACGGAGGTTACGAATGTAATTCACTTTTTTCTAACGGTGCGGATACTGTAAACATTTTCGCTGTACGTTTGAGGAACCGCACAACCCGTCGCGAACCGATGAAACCCCTGTCAGCAAAGACCCTGTTGATCACAGGAAATCGCACAGGATTCGCACATCCATCAATAACCATTTTTCACCTTGCCCGTGATTTCGTCAAGCAGCGTCGTCAGTTCATCGTCCTGTTGAACCTGCTGTGAAATGGTTCGATTCGCGTGCAAGACCGTCGTATGGTCTCGTCCGCCAAAAAAGCGGCCGATCTCTTCCAGGCTACGAGACGTCAGCTTCCGGGCGAGGTACATGCTGATGTGTCTGGGGTAGGTGAACGCTTTGGACCTGTTTTTACCCTGCAAATCAGACACTCTGACGTTGAACGACTTGGCTACCACCGCCAGGATGTCCGGAACCTTCACCGTGCGATCGAAAATAGAACCAAACACCTCCTTGGCGAGATCCGCGGTGATTCTTCCGTCTCGCGTCTGACTTAACGCATCAAGTTTGACGAGCACGCCTTCCATATCACGAACGTTGGTATCGATACGATGAGCGATCATCTCGACGACGTCTTCCGGGATGTCGATGCAGCGTAGCTTTGATTTTTTGCGAATGATCGCCATCCGAGTTTCCGGGCAGGGGCGATCTAACAGGGCGACCAGCCCCGAATTAAACCGACTCACCAGTCGTTCTTCTAGGCTAGGAATTTCCGACGGGGTGCAATCGGCGGAAAGGATGATCTGTCTCTGTGATTGATGAAGTGTGTTAAACGTGTGGAAAAATTCTTCCTGGCTACGCTCCCGATCGGCTAAAAATTGGATGTCGTCGATGACGAGTACGTCGACGTGACGATAACGATATCGGAACTGGTGTAACGCTCCGCGCTCGACGGCCTCGATAAAATGGTTAATAAACGTTTCGCAGGAGATGTAGAGACAGCGACTCTGCGGATTTTTTTCGCGAATCGTGTTACAGATCGCCTGTAGAAGGTGTGTTTTTCCGAGACCCACCGGGCCATAAGCGAAAAACGGGTTGTACGATCGACCCGGCTCCTCAGCCACCGCTAACGCCGCAGCGTGTGCGAGGCGATTGCTTGGACCGGCCACAAAATTTTCAAATGTGAAATCCTGATTCAGGTTAAGCTGATCTTCCATTTCAAATGGCAAGATCGCTCCGTTTGGATATTCTTCTTCCTGGCCTTCGACGTTAAAATTCACAGTGATCAATCGTCCGATCGCAGCCTGGGCGGCCTCGGCGAAGGGTAAGCGGCAGTGTTGATCCAGATAGCGAAGCTGGGCACGGTTGGTCGTTTGTATATTTAATACGCCGCCATCAAATTCTGAAGGAGATAAATCACAGAACCAGCCTCGTGCCAGCGGTGGATGGTTGACTCGGAAATGTCCGATGATATCGTTCCATACGGTGGTCGAGACTGTGGTCATGATTTCAACTTTACTCCGCCTGGATGAAAACACACTCGGTTCGCAGGTGTATTCAACCGTACGCTCGTAATTGGCCAACTCATCTTGCTGGGCTGACAGGGATAGGAAAACAAAGCCCGCGCTGAAGGGGAATTGTACACGAAAAGACCTCGATACGCCAACGGAAATCCTTGTTGAATGTTAATTCGGGGAGGCTATGATGGTCAACGAAATCACCCGTAGCGGGAGTGATCAGGAGAGCCACGGATGGCAACAAAATCGTCCTCAAGCCCCGGCACCAAACAGGCTTCAGGTCAACTGAATTTGGTTTTTCAGGCGCCCAAGGCCCAAAAAGCCGCCGGGAACATTCGTACACCCCAGATGGATGAAATTATTGAAGAAATGACACCACCCAAATCGTCCGCCAAAAGAAAAAGTGAGCGTAACGGAAAAAAATCGTCCCCCAAAAGAGGCGCAACCGCGGAGACGATGGCCAAGCAGCAACGGGAAATTTCCGTTTCAGAGTTTTTTGCGAAAAACCGCCACCTGCTGGGCTTCGACAACAAACGAAAAGCGCTGCTGACCACGGTGAAGGAGGCGATCGACAACAGCCTCGACGCCTGCGAAGAGGGTGGAATTCTTCCCGATATCGACATCGCCGTGAAACAGGTCGATCAGGATCGCTATCGGGTTACCATACGGGACAACGGGCCGGGCATCGTCAAGGCGCAGATTCCCAATGTGTTCGGTAAGTTGTTGTATGGCTCCAAGTTTCATCGATTGAAAATGTCGCGAGGCCAACAGGGGATCGGCATTAGCGCCGCTGGCATGTATGGACTGATCACCACCGGCAAACCCATTCACATTATTTCGCGCACTGGACCACGCGCCGAGGCGCACGACTATACCATCGCCATCGATACAAAAAAAAATAACCCCGACATCATTAAAGACAAGACGGTGGAAGTGGATTGGCCGCACGGTACGCAGGTCGCGATCGAACTGCAGGCGGGCTATAACAAAGGCCGACAAAGTGTTGACGAATATCTCGAACTTACCGCCATCGCCAATCCGCATGCGCGATTTGTCTATCACCCCCCGGTCGGACCGAAGGTTGAATTTCCGCGCGGCACAGAAACACTACCCGATGAACCCATGGAAATTAAACCGCACCCTTACGGGATCGAGCTGGGGACCTTTATAAAAATGCTCCAGGAAGCGAAGGTCACCAATCTCGGTGGATTGTTAACCCATGAGTTTTCGCGAGTAAGTAATGGGGTGGCGAAGAAGGTATGCCTGGCCGCGGGTGTGACACCCAAAACCCGAGTCAGCGGAGTGTCAACACAAGTCGCCGAGAAAATATATAGCGAACTTCAAGCGACCAAGCTCATGGCTCCGTCTACAAATTGCTTATCGCCGATGGGCGCGGAAGCGATTCTGGCGGGCTTGTTGAAAGGGGTCCAAGCCGAGTTTTATACGGCTTCCACACGACCCCCGAGCGTCTATCGGGGCAATCCGTTTCAGATCGAAGTGGGCCTGGCTTACGGCGGCGACCTGGGCAAAGATCACCGTGATGAAGCTGAAAAGA
>CBDTZI010000196.1:0-6760 GCA_965364865.1 uncultured bacterium
TTCGATCCGAGCCGCGACTATGAGGGAGCGGGCTATCCTGTAACGTCGCCCCTGGTGGGCGGCGCATATCCGAGCCGCCCCGATGAACATCGGGATGAGGAAGCGGACAATTTTTTAGAGCTTTTTTACCTGAGCCGCATGCTTCAGCTTGCGCGGATGTTCGTACTTCTAAGACGCGGAATGTAAATCGATTTTTCTGTCCGAGCCGCGCCCGTGAGGAAGCGGGCCTATCCTGTAACGTCGCCCCCAGCCGGGGATCTATGACCCTGGCGGGCGGCGCATATTTTTCAACCACGTCGTAAGTAGGTTCCGCTGTTAGGACTGCATGTTTATCCGAGCCGCTACCGGTTAATGCGTTGTGGTGGTGGCATTCACTCGTTCGATTTCATCGTCGATCTCGCGCAGCCGGCGCGCCCGGTCCACATATTCATCGCGCTTAGCCAGCTCCTGTCGAGCCGCCTCCAGCCGAGCCAGTCGTTGTTGAAGTTGCTCTTCGGTAATGACCGAGCCGAACGCAACATCTTTTTCGTCCTGAACGTTTTGATCGTGTTGGGTCTGCCAGTCGTTGGCCAATCGGGTCATGTGATCTTCGTAGGCGATTTTGCGGTTATGATCCGAGACGGAACCCGACGTCAGACCCGCAGCCACACCGATGCCCACGCCCCAGAGTGTACCCTCGGTATCTTTTCCGATCGCTTGGCCAGCGATCGCGCCGCCGCCCGCACCGATCGCGGTATGCGTTAAGCGGGTGTCGTTCAGCAACCCGTCGATCTCTCGCTTTTGTTCCCAGGTTTCATACATCACCCCGCTGGGTGCGTAGGGATTGTCCACGGTATAGGACATAGGCTTGACGCGGTGCGAGGCGCAGCCGGTAGACATCAAAGCGACGGGTGCAACGAACAGGGTGATCCATGAGAGAGTAAATCGAATTTTCATAGCGTAACCTTTCCAGGGAGTACTTTTTGTAGAGGGCTCTTTCAATTTTTTGGTGATGGTTTTCATTGAAACATCAAACGATATCATACCGTTCGCGCGTAGCCGAAGCAATAAGTCCTGATTACCCAGCGGATCAATCGTACAACTCACGCACCCCTAATATGCCGTTCGATCCGCTACTATTTCAATAAAATATTTAACTTCTCGATGATTTCCGGGGAGGGGGTGTTGCGCTTACCCAGTACGAGCAGTGCAAAGTTATCCGCTAGGATCTCTTCGGGATGGATGATGTATCCCGTGTTGTTACCGACCTGCTCGAAGAACCCGGATACCTGTTGCATATCAACCAGCGTAGGTTTTTTACCCCGACCCTTTCGTCCATCACGCCTGGGTTTAGCCGAAGATTCACCAGTCGACCTATCGTCGCGTTCAACCAAAAGAAATTTGAATTGTAAATAGCTGAAGAACTCGCCGCCTCGCTTTACGTCGTATTTCTTTGATTTCGAAAAGATGATCGGGACAGCCCAATGGCCTTTACCCTTGACTTGCAGGTGGATGCGATGGTCGTTCCTCGGTGCGTCGGGATTCGTTAACTTTTGTAGCTTTAATTTAGGTGGAAATGCAATCTCATCACACTTTTCAAATCCGATTACGGCGTAAAGTTTTTCTCGCAACTCTGGATTTTGCCGCGACAACACATGAAACAGTTCATGGCAAATGGTGTGTTGGATTTTCGCCGTGGGCGATTTCAAATGCGATGCTGGAAAGACAATGGCGTTGGCTCGGGTGTATGGCGCGTTTCCTTCTTCGTTTCCGGTCGTCTTGATCATGTACACGGTCTTGGGAAAAGGTAAAGACAGTGCCTCGAGTTTCTTCTGGATACCCTGGAAAGCCGAGGAAATATTTTTCTTCTCGGAATCGGTCCAGGCTAAAACATTTTCACTCACAAACGCCAGGTATTTTTTTTCGGAAACGGTGCGGTCTGTTTTCAGCCGGGCTGAACGGTCGAAAGGACTCATACGTTGTACAAATTCATCCCGGTGAGTAAGAATTTTCTTACTCTCTTCAATCGTCGCGAATACGATCGAAGTGTTTTCGCCGATTTGTAACTGTGCCTGTAAGGGCGAACAAAATGTTGCAAACAGCGTTACGAGCTGAAGGGCTTTAACGTAAATCCTGGGTTGTGCTACCATATCTTAATCCTTGTTGAATCAAAGTTTGTCCTGCAAAATATATTATGGAGCATAATGTAGCCGAGTAGCTGTTGCAACGAAAATGTGCCTGCCCGTGACACGTTTCAACACAAAGCGTGAAAGTGTAATTTTTCCTCAGCTGAGCCGCAGTAGAAGTTTTATATGCTTACAAGATACCCACGCCGATTTAACGATTTGTTATACATAATTACACCATAAGGATCACAATTTCAGAGTGCCCAAGTAGTAGTCGTTGTAAAACTTTTGGTGTTTTGCTAGATATTTGCCGAATAGAAAATTAACGCTATACGCGTAAATTGATGTGTATATATTAATATCTGATCCATCACATTCAAACGAAATATTCCCGGCAGAATTCTGCGTGATTGTATTGTACCCCTCGTAATAGTTCAGGTAGTCTGATGACGCTTCACCGATGATTATAATTCTGGGAGATAAATCGTCCAGCCAGCGTTTAGGAACTCTGCCGCTATTTCGACCGTGGTGTGGTGCAAACAGAATGTCGACTTCCGGAAGAGAAACACTGTCGTATATGTTTTCCATAAAGTCTGTCTCAAGATCTCCCATCCAAAGGAATATCGCATTATTTGACGGTTCGTATTTGATGATCGGAGAAATATTGTTAGGGGATTTACCGCAAGCTACCTCAGCGAGCTCTCTTATATAATACGAGTTCTTTATAGCGGGCCATAGAATACTTAATCCAGCACTACCCCTATCTTCATCGGTCTGATTCATCCATCGCCGTCTACGTCCCTTGGAGAGGTTAAACGCCTTGTCTGAATCGCGAAGCACACAATAGTTATCAAAATCGTCAGTATTTTTTGTTTTAACGGCTGCATTAGCAACGCAATAGAAGTTGAGCAATTGTAACCGATCGTCTAGGTAATCTAATCCTCGTATATGATCGTCGTCGGGGTGTGTTGAGATGAAGCGGATAATGTTCTTACCGTATCGCTCACGCATTATTTCATCCACAATGGCCACACGATTATCGCTTGACAAACAGCAGTCAATAATCGTGAAGTTATCCGAACCATGGCGAATGTAGAACATGTCTCCATTGCCAACTGAAAAAGATTTAATCAGGCTCACTATTGTTAACTCCGATGCGCTGCGTGATGTAGTTGGTCTGTTTTCGATAAGCAAATGCAAATAGAATGAATAGGCATGCGAATAAGATGCACGATGTGCCAGTTGCCGAGATGCCTGCCTTTGATGAGATGAGTTCGTATAGTTTGACGATACCCAACGTGAGAAAAAGTGAACAAAGTGTTCTGTATGTATTATTCGCCTCCGAGAGCGTCATCAATTGTTCGTCTTTAGTAGAAGCCTCCACATATTTTTTATAATCGGCGAATTTTGCGAAGCCTATTATTTTGGCTATCGGTTCAAAAAACAATGAACCGATCCGACTGATGACCATGCCAATGAAGTAATAAAGAAATAGGGCGGTAACGATGTCATCGTGGACAATCCTGTACGATGTAACACGCTCAACGAAGACGGCAAATAGGGCTCCCGGGAGCAAGTAGTTGAACAGATTGTATGACGATATTTTCTCTATGAGTTCTTTCATTTATGTTATTCTCTCTGAATAGTTATGATGATCTTGATACACATTGCCTACAAGCAGTTTAATGCAAACAGAATCCCCTGCAAAGACAGGGTGACCGACCATGGTGCGGCATGATGGTCGGAAATGAACAAAATTGGTAGATCCTTCATCCTTGTAATTAGGCTAGAGGTTTGGCGACATATTTTTCGATATTGGCGGCGCAGCGAGTCATGGCCTGGCGAATCGCAGCATGGCACATATCAAATCACAATCCTATTTTACAGTTTACGGCGCATGGTGTTCTTTCTTTTCGCCCATGGCTGCGGATTTTCCAAATTTTTTCAATACCTCATAATAAATTCTGGCTAATAAGGGTAACACGCCGTCCTGTTTGCACATTTTCTCAAACAGCTTATCCGCTTTGTCGCGATCCTTGTTAATCGTAAGTTTTTTTTTCCTGATGAGTTGATAAAACGCGTCGTGAACCAGCGACGCTCTGAGATTGTGCTTGGTATCCTTAAGCGGTCCCGACGGGCCATCCCATGCGTAGCCACTCTTCACCGTTAGCTGACCTTTTTTGTCCAGCGAGATGAACTGATTATCCACCACCGCCTTGGGTTTGATGGTTGTCTTAATGCGATAATCCTTCGCCAGCTGATACTTGTAACCCGATCGATACTTGATCTTCTTGTCCGTCATGGTTTCGCTCCTTGTTAGAGGTGTAGTTGAGTTGTTGTGCAGACTCCACAAGTTATGTATACGCATAGCCAATCGCTAAGGCAATACTCAGGGTGACTATTGGGAGGCACGGCGGCTGCGAAAATCGATAGTGTAGCGAAATTCCGCTACAACACGGTGCAGAGGGGTGGACAGCGATGTACCTTATCGTGATTTTTTCTACAGTCTTGTAATCAAACTCGGGGTTTGGCGGACGTATTTTTCGATATTGGCGGCGTAGCGAGTCATGGCGCGTCGAACCGCTGCGTCTTCGGGTGTATCTGCGGCTGAAGATTTGGAAGCGTCTGAAAAAATCTTGTCTTTAGAAACTAAGGCGGTATGAGAATCGTTCGTGGGATCAAGCAACACCTCCACCAGCTCAAAACGATATCGAAAACCATCTTCGGGAATCATAAACGCCTGCACCACCGGAGCGCCGCGTCGATACGCGATATGAAACGGGCCGGAAACGATCGGGCGCGGTTGACCGAAAATCATAAACGATTCACTTTTCTGATGAGACATGCGAACCCGGCTCACGTCCATCGCACTGCCGACGATGTACCCCTCCTGAAAACATCGATAGATTTCGCGCGGGTAACTGTCCGCAAACAAAACCCGCAGCCGCGTAAACTCCGGATAGAGTTTGTCGAAGCGATTTTGCACATATTTTCGCAGACCGCCTTCTTTACGATCGCGCACCGCAGCTGCTTTGTATCCACATAGCGCGAGTAACATCCCCGCGACGTGATGCGGGCCATGATGTGACATCGCCAGGTGAACGCCCTTGCCGCGAGCGAGAATCTCATCGAGCATATCCCGATTGGTAATTGTAAAAAGCGACTCGGCTTTCTTGCGGTCGAGTCTGTCGATGATCAGGTAAAACATTTTATCGCATCGACTACGCATAAAATAGTCGCGCGTCCAGCGGCGTCGCAGCGAAGGCGAATATTTTTCGCCCAGCACCACCTTCAAAACTTTGGCGAAGCGGCGACGGCGTTTGAAATTAACCATCCATTCCAAAGTGCCAAATCCACGACCCAGCGCGTACAATCCTTTGAGTGATACGCAAAACAGCAGCACGGATAAAAACGAATGAGCCAACGAAAACGAAATCGTCTCACGAAGAGATAGACCGGTCGCGGCGGGTACCCCGCTCGAAGAATCGGTGGGGGCTGTCGAACTTTTTGAACTAGGTAGGTTTTGGTCTTCTGCGGCGATGGATTGTTGCGCACCCTCAGCGGATAGGGGGGCGGGTGCGCTGGCGGACGTTATACGATCACTCATGACAACAACCTACTACGCCGGTCATTTTCTTGCCAGCCCCGTGCTGTTTTCCGAGCCGCGACCGTGAGGAAGCTGAGGTTGCTTTACAATTCATTCTTTTCAACTCCCTCGCGGTCGCTGCTTTGTGTTGTATCTTCGGAGTGTGCGAAACGCCCATACTCGTGGTAGGATGTTCATCATGCTGAAAATCGGCCCCTACGAAATCTATTCCGTGATTAATGGCTACGTTCGGCTGGATGGTGGAGCTATGTTCGGCGTGGTCCCCAAAGTCCTCTGGCAGGATATCTGCGATGTGGATGATCAGAATCGGATTCTGCTGAGCACACGCACCCTTATCGCCGTCAACAAGTCGGATCAACGCGTTATTCTGGTGGATACGGGCTGTGGTACGAAGTGGCTGCCCAAAGCGGCGGAGCGATTCGGCATTCAATACAACCCTGACGCGATCTCAGAGGCATTGCAGCCATTGGGATTCACAACCGACGACGTAACGGATATCGTGATTACACACCTCCATTTTGATCATAACGGTGGTTTAACGCAGTGGTATGATGATCCGGGCGGTAAAACGGAGTTGCGATACCCCCAGGCTCGTCACTGGATTCACAAAAAGCACCTGGAACACGCTGGTAACCCTCATCCCAAGGACCGAGCCTCCTTTTTGGAGGAAGATTTCAAGATTCTGACGGATTCAAAGAATCTGGAGGTGGTGGAGGGTGATGATCCGACCGGTCCGTTCGACGGGCTAAGCTGGTTTGTGTCGCATGGACACACGCCTTATCAGCTTCACCCGGTTTTTTCGGGCGGGAATGATCAGTTGCTGTTTGTCGGCGATCTGGTGCCTACGATGAACCATCTTCGCCAGGGTTGGGTGATGGCCTACGACGTCAGCCCGATGACCACGATCGATGAAAAGGCCAAAGTCTATCAGCGATGTTTTGAGCAGGGATTGATGTTAGCCTTTCCACACGATCCCAGGGTTGGCGGGGTGACGATCGATGGCACGATTCAACGACCGATTGTGGTGAAGAAACTCGATTTGTAATTC
>CBDTZI010000197.1:0-6755 GCA_965364865.1 uncultured bacterium
TCCTGTTCGCAGGCTCTACACGAAGTGCAGGCCCACAACACTTCCGGATCAATCACACTGCCGACAAGGTCTATGTTGTGCTCCGCGGATTCATCGATTCCACTATTATCTGAAGCCGTTTCCTCGACCCCCCCCGGCCCCCCCTTATCAAGGGGGGGAGTTGTTGTGTTTCCATTTGCTTTTTCGGCGACGAGACTGTTTTCATGTTTGTATAAAAAATCACGCAGGTCGAGCGTGAAATGTTTGGGCGAAAGTTTTTTGCCGGTCTGGGTGGCGGGGCACGCTTCGCTACACCGACCACACTCGGTGCAGGTGTAAAAATCGAGAATCGCCTTCCAGCTAAACTGATTGATGCGTTTGATGCCCAGCGTTTCTTCACGTTCGAGTTTTCCTTCGATGTCTTCCAGATTGGGTAACCTACCCGGCGGGTGAAGGTCTTGCGCGTACACATTGGGGATGGCGGTGATGACGTGAAAGTGTTTGGAATAGGGCAGCAGGTTTAAGAAGATCAACACCAGGGCGGAATGAATCCAGAACCCCGCGTGTTTCACACAGTTTAACATGCCGTCGGAAAAGTTTTTTACGCACATGGCCGCTAATGAACCAGCTGGTTCGTATACAACAAATTCTATTTCTCTGGGTTGATTCAACGGTGAGTCGGGTTCGGTTACATAACTATTTGACTTCAACCCAGAAGGAGTACGAATCGTTGTTTTAAAAGGAGGTGAAATAACTGTGCCGTCCGGGAGAACCTCCTCTATTTTATCTGTCGTAGTTTGTTCTCTTGTTTCGGGTGGGAGCCCTTCATCGGGTGCAAGGACAATACCAGGTACACCTTTGTGGCGTTGATGCAAAACGTTGCTAGCCCCGTCGTAAAAAATATCGGCGAACATCATGACCAGGATAATGCCGAGAATGACGAGTCCTTCGGTGCTCAACGTCATGCGGCCCAGTTTTTTAACCGCACGGAAATAGACGAAGACCAATGTGCCGAGAATGACTAACACGGCGAAGACGTCTTTGAATAATGCGTAGGTTTTTCCGAGTCCGTTTTCGGTGCCGAAAATCCAGAAGTTGAACGACTCGTCGTAGCCGCGACCCCAGAGAATCAGTGTACGCAGCAGCAACACGCCAAAGCCGGCGAAAATCAGCATGTGGGCGATGCCAGCTAAGGGGTATCGGCGCATGCGCATCTGGGCCAGTGCGTAGGTGATGGTTAGTTGCAGCCGTTTGGGGAAATTATCCCATCGGTTTTCAGCTACTCCGACCATCATCAACCGCCATCGTCGCCGTGCGGAGTATGCGAAGATGCCCCATCCGCCGACCAGCAATAATGTCATGAATATAGGGCTCATATTGGTTTAACCCTTCGCTTTTGTAAATTCCTCGGTTAATAAGGGTACGAGTGTAAACAGGTCGATCACGCAGCCATAGGTTGCGACGCCGAAGATCGGAGCTTCTTTTTTCGTGTTGATCGCGACGATGACCTTGCTGCCGCGCATGCCCGCGAGGTGCTGGATGGCGCCGTCGATGCCGCAGGCGATGTAGAGTCGCGGGGTGACCACCTTTCCGGTGAGACCCACCTGACGAGTATGGGGTTGATAACCGGCGTCGCAGGCCGCCCGCGATGCGCCAACTGCGCCGTCGAGGACCTCAGCCAAGTCGTATATGATTTTGAAGTTATCTTGAGATTTCAACGATCGACCGCCAGACACGATAATGTCAGCTTCGGTGACATCTTTCACCCCTGAGGTCGTGCCGACGATTTCTATCGTCGTCATGCGTTTGTCGTTGTCGGTCAGTGAAAGTGAAACCGCCACTATTTCGGCGGATGCTCCTGATTGTGGATCACCCGCTGCATAGGCGTTGGTGCGGACGGTGATGATCTGCAATTGGTCGCCGGGCAGTTTGAATTTGGCTGTAAGTTTGCCCGCGTACATGGGTTTGGTGGCGAGGATGTCGCTGCCTTCCATGCCCAGTTCGGTACAGTCGATGGTCAGGGCGGCTTGTTTTCTGGCGGCTACGCGTGCGGCTAAGTCTCGACCCATCGCCGAAGTGGGCATCAGCACAATTTTCGCATCGGCGGTATCAATGGCAGAACAAACCGCAGCCGTATAAGGCATGGGGTTATACAAAGACAGGTCCGCGTCGTCGGCGACGAAAACTTTCGACGCGCCGTGGGCTGCGACCGATTCGGTTAAACCGGAAACGCCTGAGCCGCAGATACAGGCGAACACCTGACCGTTGTTGGCTGAAGCCAACACCTTCGCCGCTGAAAAAAGCTGAAAAGACGCCGGTAGAATTTTTCCATCACGTTGTTCGATAAAGATTAATATATTGCTCATAATTATATTACTTTCGCCTCCTCTCGCAGGCGTTTGACTAATTCTTTCGCGATTTCTTCCGGCTCGCCTTCGATAAATGTACACTCCGCTCGAGGGGGTGGTTCGGTGATCGATAACAGTTCCGCGGCGTGTTTTCCATCCACGGATAAATCGCTGCTGGTGAGTACGGCTACCGGTTTTTTCTTGGCTTTCATCAAATTGGGCAACGACGGATAGCGAGGCTCGACCAATCCCTTTTCTATGGTAAGCAGTGCTGGCAAATCACATTCCACGACTTCCTCAGCACCTTCGATGCGACGTTTTGCGGTAAAATGCTTTCCGTCGTCGGTCACGTCCAGCGCTTGCACGGCGCTGACGTGGGGGATGTCGAGATATTCTGCCAATGCAGGGCCGACCGCTCCGGCGTCGAGATCGATGTTGTATTTTCCACAGATAATAAGGTCGAAAGGTTCGGGTTCTTTTTTGATCGCTTCGGCGATGACCTTGGCGGCGAAAATTTCGTCCATGGATTCAAACGATGGGTCGTTGATGTGGATACCGCGATCCGCGCCCATGGCCAGTGCGATGCGCAGGGCTTCGGAGGCTTTGTCCGGTCCGAGGGTTAAAGCAACCACTTCGGTGACGTCACTTCGTTTTTCCTTGAGCTGAACAGCCAGCTCAATACCGAACTCGTCAAATGGATCGACGACGAGTTTGAGATTGTTGTGGTCGATTCCGCTTCCGTCGGCCTGTACTTTCAGGGCTGCGTTGGAGTCGGGAACCTGTTTGACCAGGGTGAGTATTCGCACGGTGTTTTCTCCTGAATAGGTTGTTTCAAAAAGGTCCGCTGCTTCACCGCGCTAATGAAGCATCACGAACCGAGCATGTTAGCGGATTTTTGGTCCTTTGTGCAGTCTCTAAGGTTGAAAAAGATGGGGTCGAAGCCCGGTTTTTTCAGGCAAAAAATTAATAGTCGATACCGAACGAGGTGAATTGACCGGTTGCGGGCGTGTCAACCGCGTGAACCTCTCGGATGTTGGAACGCATCGCCTCTTCCACGGCGGACTGGAAGCGGTCGAGTTCGTCGAACGGCGCCTCAGCTACCAACTCCACACGCCCGTCGGGCAGATTTCGGACATATCCGGTGACGGTGAAACGTGATGCGACGGATTCGACAGTGAATCGAAATCCGACTCCCTGTACGCGACCGGAGAAGTAGATTTTGCGACGTACAGGTTCGGGATGAGTCTCGGAGTGGGTATCAGGATTTGACGTCATGGGTATTTTTTTTCATGAAATAGATTTCCCGCCCGCTGTCTCGGTATTCCACTTTGTCCATGTAGGTATTGAGTAGCAGTATCCCCCGTCCGGTGGGCCGGTTAATAAATTCCGGGTCAGTGGGATCGGGAATTTCTTCCGGGGTAAATCCCTCGCCCTCATCCCGAATGATAAAGGCTGCACATTCCTGACTGACGGCATAGCGGATCGTTATCTTTTTAGTCGGATCACGCCGATTGCCATGTTTGACAGCGTTACACAACGCTTCTTCGAGAGCGAGTTTGATGGCGAACACACTACTCTCACTATACTGGAAGGGTTCCATATCCCGCATGATGTCGCATTTGGGTGTTTCCGCTTCTTTCAAATCACTGCAGATCACGCAGGTTTTGTAAGTAGCTTCATTGTTCGGATCAGGGATGGTCATGATCTATGCGTAGCGATAGTGGATTCCGATTGATGGTCAAACGTGGTAAGAAGCAGGACATGAACGGGGATAGTTCAATCAAAACGATTCCATCGCTTGATTCGCGTTATCATGAATGTCGAATAATTTGTTGAGTCGCGTGATCTTAAACACTTCAAAAATCTGATCAGAGATATCGGATAGTTTTAATGCCCCGTTCGCACTGGAAACTCTCGTGTTCAGTGAGATTAACATTCCCAGAGCGGCGCTCGAAAGATGTTCCACAGAATCGAAATTCAACAGCATTTTGATGTTGTCGTGTTCGTCCACAACTTTTTTCAGCTCATTTTCAATTTCGGAAATCGCCATTTCGTCGAGGATTTTCCGGTCGGCAAAATGGACAACGGTCACTCCATTGGATTCGGTGATGGTCAGATGAGATTGGGTTTCAGCCATGCGTATTTCGCTCCTTTCAGCGATTGCACTTCAAAATCGTGGTTTATTGTAAAAAAGTCTATGCCACAGGCGGAAAGTGTCAAGTTTCGAGCCTGATTTTCAGCCTGTTTCGCTGATTATGGGGTATCCAACGGCGGCCATGCGCTGATAATGGTGGCATGGATACGATCGGATTCAGTTTGTGATCATGTTTGGATCATATTCTGTACATATCCGACAATATCAGTATAGGGGTGGGTTGACCGACGTCTATCATGGCGTCACGATTGTGTTTTTTGTTTTATCATTAGGGTTGCTTCGTGCGTATGGGGTTTGGAAAACTATTGTTGATGGTGGCTGTGGTATTGTCCGTGACGGAGGATGCCCTGGCGTGGGGGCCAGCTACGCATGTCGGGTTAGCCAATAGCATTCTCGATCAGATATCTATTTTACCTGTTTCGGTGGCCGCCATCATCAACCGCCATCGATTGGCTTACATGTACGGCAATATCGCAGCGGATGTTGTGTTTGCCAAGCGCTTGAGCAAAGTGAAGCAATTCTGCCACCACTGGACCACCGCTTTTCAACTGCTCGACCATGCCGAAAAAGAACGGGATACGGCGTTTGCTTATGGTTATCTGTCACACCTGGCTGCGGATACCGTTGCCCATAACAAGTATGTTCCACGTCAAATCATCGTCAGCAATCTACCGGTCAATTATGGCCACTTTTACTGGGAGCTTCGGGCGGATGCGAAGCAGGGTTCGTTAACCTGGTCGTCTCTTGAGCATCTACTGACCCACGATCATTCGGATCATCATGAAACACTTTCCGATCATATCGTGGATACCTTTTTACCCTACGATCTGAACCGTTTGCTTTTTGAACGGATGAATATGTTTGCGGTCAAGCGTGGTTTTCAGCGTACGATTCACGTCTGGAATCGATTCTCGCGTAGAAATTTATCAACCGAATTGCTGAACGGTTACTGGGGTGAAAGCATCGATCGAATTCAATCCATCCTGACTGAGGGTCAACGATCCGCACTGGTGCATGAAGATCCCAATGGAACGTCTGCCCTGATGCAGATAAAGGTTCAAAAGCGAGCGGTTCGACGCATGAAACGAGGCGGACTTCCCATAAACACAAGATTATCCGAGATTTCCCACGGCTTGTCGCCGATTCGGCGGCTCCATTCTACCTCGAGCTCATCCTGACACCAAGGTTTAATCACGCCGTGAAGCGGATTTGTGAGTTGCGGGAGGTTCGTACACACTCTATGATATTGAAATTGTTGTAATTTTATGGGCTATTCCCACCAACTTAGGAGCTTGGCTGTGTCTGAAAACGAACTGGCTGGTACGCATTTATTTACATCTGAATCGGTATCGATGGGTCATCCCGACAAAGTGTCGGATCAAATATCTGATGCGTTGCTGGATAGCCTGTTGGAGCATGATCCCGACGCGCGAGCTGCGATCGAAACGCTGGTCACTACGGATATGGTGATAGTTGCCGGGGAAGTGACCGCTCACACGCCGGGTGCCAACGAAGCGATAGGTCGAGCGGAAGAAACCATTCGCGAAGCGGTTAAAAAAATCGGTTATAACGATCCGGAAATTGGTTTTGATTATAAGAGTTGCAAAGTGCAATGTCTGTTGCATGCCCAGTCGCCGGATATTTCTCAGGGGGTCACTGCGGGACAGGGTCTTCACGCGGAGCAGGGTGCGGGTGATCAGGGATTGATGTTCGGTTTCGCTTGCGATGAGACGAAGTTGTTGATGCCTTTACCGATCCACCTTTCACATCGTCTGGTGGAGAAACTGGCTGAGCTTCGGGAGTCGGGAAAAATCGGCTGGTTGCGACCGGATTCAAAATCGCAGGTAACCGTGGCGTACGAAAATTCAACCCCAACCCATCTCCATACGATCGTGATCTCTACGCAACACACCGAAGAAGTATTGGATGCGAACAATCCGAACGTGATGAGTGAAACCGCCAAGAAGCAGATCATTGATGAAGTGATCAAGCCGGTGATCGATCAGGAATGTCCGAATTTCTGGTCCAACGATATTATTATTCATATTAATCCCACAGGAAAATTTGTGGTCGGTGGTCCGCACGGTGATTCAGGGTTAACCGGTCGAAAAATTATTGTGGACACCTACGGCGGTCGAGGCCGACACGGCGGCGGTGCGTTTTCCGGGAAGGATCCGTCGAAAGTCGATCGATCCGCAACGTATATGGCTCGTCATATCGCCAAAAATATAGTGGCGGCCGGTCTGGCAAAGCAGTGCGAGGTTCAACTTGCC
>CBDTZI010000198.1:0-6734 GCA_965364865.1 uncultured bacterium
AAAAAGCGCCGTCGGCTGAGTTGAAGGAAGATCAGACGGATCAGGATACGTTGCCGCCTTATGATGTGCTGGATGTGATTCTCGAACATTACGTTTCAGCGGATCGATCGGTGGATGAAATCGTCGCTCTGGGTATGGGTAATGGTAAGGGTTTTGATCGAGCCACGGTGGAGCGCATCGCACGCATGGTGGACCTGAACGAATACAAACGAAAGCAGGCTCCGGTGGGGTTGAAAGTCACCAGCCGGGCGTTTGGCACGGGCCGTCGCATGCCCATCGCCGCCAAGTATTAGTGCATAATTTATGATATATTGCCGTGCTTTTTTTCCCACTTTTCTTCGGCTTCGGGGAGGCGGATGTAGAGGGGGATCAGATCGCGGGGGTTCACAAATTTTCCAGCGTTGGCAAGCTCATGGCCAAGTATGTAAACATTTTCCGCACGCGGGATGTGCAGCTCATCGGGAAGAATCGCTACGCCAACACTGTCAATTTTCTCTCGACAACAGGCCACACCCTCGCCGGTTACATGACAGTCCTTGCCTTGCTCAGATAAATAAGCCACGGGATCCACTTCAGCTGGTTCATCCACCGCCAAGTATGTTCCCGAATAAATTTTCTCATCGCGTCTACTACCCTCGCAAAGTTGAAACGTAGCTGCGTATACCCGTTTCCTTTTCGCGTCGAGGATGACCGCTAACTTATTCGGAGGTGAATCCAGTTCGATCGCATTCTGCGCGATCACTTCGAGCGTGGGTACGGGCACCACTTTTGCACCGATGGAAAACGCCAGCATTCGGGCTGCAGTTATGCCGATACGCAGTCCCGTAAAGCTTCCCGGCCCATAGGATACATACACATGGCCAATCTGGTTGGGTTCGACATGATGTTGTTGGCAGAGCGTCTGCACCGTGGGCAAAAACTCGGCGGCGTGGTTCCGCGGCGTATCGAACACGCGGGATTCGATCACGTCGGCCCCTCGCCCGAGGGCGATGCTGCCGATCGTGCCGGACGTTTCGATCGCCAGGGCGAATTTTTCACTGTTTTGCGATTTTGACGTCGTCATGGAAGGAGTGATGATAGCGTCTACCTCGATTCAGACCAGCTGTCACCTTATGGGTGAACATGGCTTCAATGCGTGATCGGAAGTCATAAACGAGGGCGAAAACCTGCGTTACAGCCTCAAAACCCTTCTCCCATTGACGACGGGCGGTGCGCCCCTTAAAGTCGCAATTCTGCATGGATTTTGTGGTCGCGGGCTATGCGTGGAACCCGCAAGGCCCGGATTGGATAATTCCTGACCCATAAGGATCAAGACTTGTTTGCGCTGATTTCAGACATTCATGGCAATCTCGAAGCGCTGGAAGCGGCGTTTAAGGATATCGATCAGCGGTCGATCAAGAAGGTTTTCTGCCTGGGTGATATCATCGGTTACGGCGCCAGTCCAAGGGAGTGTCTGGACATGGTGATCGACCGATGCGAATTTTCGCTGTGTGGCAACCACGACCAGGCGGTTTTCTACGAGCCGACCAATTTTAACGTTGGTGCGGAAAATGCGGCCTATTGGACTCGACAGGTGCTGGAAGAGGAAACCAACAAAGCCAAGCGGGATCGACGCTGGGAAGCATTGGGACATCTGCCCATAAAAATGGAACACGAGGGTTTGTTGATGGTGCATGCGTCACCGCGCAGACCAGTGAATGAATATCTTTTTCCTGAAGACGTGTATACGAATCCCGGGAAAATAATGGATAACTTTCGCAGATTGGAAGAACAGCACAAGGCCTGCGTTGTAGGTCATACGCATGTGCCGGGCGTATTTCTGGATGATCCGTGTTTTGATCCGCCGGATGAACTGCCCGATGTGGGTGTGTATTCCATTACGTCGGACGAAAAAGCGATCATCAATGTGGGCAGCATCGGTCAGCCTCGTGATCGTGATCCGCGATTGTGTTATACGATTGTGTATGAAAAAGGTGAAGCGCCCGAGGGGTATGAACCTCCCGATGTGGGCGACGATGAGTATTGTACGACGGTCGAATTTACCCGATTGGAATATGATATCGAAAAATCAGCGAGGAAAATTTACGATGCTCCGGCGCTGGATGATTTTTTAGGCACACGCCTGTTCGAAGGACGATAAAAACATTCTTAGTTTGCGATGGCGCGTCGCAGTAAGCATGTGATCTCCTGAGAATTATACAAAACGAATCCTTATGAAAAACAATGATACGCTGAAAAATTTACTCGTCGCCGGCTCGATCTTTATGCTCATCATGGTGGTCATTCCCAAGTTCATGCCGCCACCCCCGGTGCAGGATCAGTCTGTACAACCCGTTCAACCTCTGGTTACGGGTGAAGATTCGGTTTCCGGTAATTTTGCACCGATCGATTCACCGTCAAATACGTTACCGTCAACTGCCGGTGCGACGGGAACCGTGAATGGGTATGCGATCAAGGGTGCGGATGAAGCAAAAATCATATCGATGGGGGCTGCGATCGAAGACGGTCTGGACCGGAAAAATCCCGGTCCCTATCGGATGAGGCTGCGGTTCTCCAACCTTGGTGCGTCCATCCATTCCGCCACGCTTACGGATCACGCCGAGTTTTTGCACAGTAGGGAACGCTATCAGTTGTTGGCGCCGATCGAGAGGCCGGACGGCACGACCTATCGATCCATGGTGGTCTATAAAATCAACATCGATGGTGTTGATCTTTCTCTGTACAACCAACCCTGGCAGTACAGTTCGGTAGAGCCTTATTCCAGACCGGGTAAAGACGGCGATGTGGGTCGAGGCGAACGAATTTATTTCGGTTTGAACATTGAAAAAGATGGTCAACCTTTGATCAAGCTGACGCGTGCCTACGAACTGTTACAGCAGCCTGCGTCGGAGGGTAAGCACGATCTGGTATCCATCATCACGATCGAAAACCTATCCAAGGAGCCACATCAAATCGTATTGTCCACGCGCGGTGGACTCGGGGTACGACTGGCCAATGCACGGGGCGGTGGGCCATTTATTGACTATGGCGCATTCGACGGCGACGGTCGATTTATCGGCGGACGAGAAACCTTTGCTTCTGTCACTCAAGATCAACGAGTGAAGTTGTATAAACCTGCGCTCGACGATCCCAATCAACGATTTGGCTGGGCGGCGACGGCTAATACTTATTTTTCCGCAACGATCGCACCGCTTGATGCGTCCGGTGAGGATCGACCGGTTTACATTGCGGAGGTTGCTGCGATTGATGTGGACGGCGACCCTTTAACCACAGACGACGCGACGATCAGTCTGGTCACTCGAAATGAAACGGTGCAACCCGGCAGCACGTTGACTTATCCGTCTGACATTTTCATCGGCGAAAAAGACGTCGTAGCGTTTAAGCAAGTTCCTACTTACTTGAACCGTAATTATTATTTTCAGATTACTGAAGGGTTCGGAATGTGTACCTTCACCTGGTTGGTGGAGTTGATGGTTTGGCTACTTAACAGCCTCTTTTCTTTGATCCCGGATTACGGTCTGGCGATTATCGTAATGGTGTTGATTGTTCGTACGTTGTTGCACCCGATCACGAAAAAAGGTCAGGTCAACATGGTGCGTATGCAGAAGCAGATGGGCGAGTTCACGCCGAAGGTCGAAGAGCTGAAGAAAAAATTCGGCAGCGACAAAGCCCGCGTGCAGCAGGAAACGATGAAGCTGTATCGCGAGCACGGGATCAACCCGGCGGGTCAGTTTCTAAACTGTCTGCCGATGGTGATTCAAATGCCCATCTGGATTGCGCTGTTTTTAAGCTTGAGCAACAACATCGGCATGCGACACGCTCCGTTTCACGGGACATGGATTCACGACCTCACGTCACCCGATGCGCTAATTACCTTTGCGTCGCCGCTTCCGTTGATCGGCGAACATTTTAATCTGTTGCCGCTGCTGGTTTCGCTGTTTATGTATATTCAGCAAAAACTTCAGCCCAAACCCGCACCCAATCCCAACATGTCGGAACAACAGCGATCGCAGCAGGACATGATGCAGAAGATGATGCCCATGATGAGCATCATGATGCTGTTTATCTTTTACAAAATGCCCAGCGGGTTAAACCTGTATATTATGTTCAGCTCGTTGTTTGGTGCGATTGAGCAGTATCGCATTCGTAAACACATTAAGGAACAGGAAGAAGCGGGTACGTTGATCAAGCCCAAGAAAATCAAGCCAGACGCGGACTCCCGCAAGAAGCCCGGCCAAATGTCGTTTTTTGAAAAGATGCAAAAAATGGCTGCGGACGCGCAGGAAAAACAAGCCAAGAGCGCGAAAAAAAGTAAAAAACGAAAGTAACAATTTGTTCTTTGGTACGAGATGGTGGAAACATGCCCACGCAACACACCTGTGTGAAGCGTGAGGCTTGCCACCCGGCGCAGTTTTGTAATATGCAATTCGTATTTTTTTCTTAGTGCCTTGGTGTCTTTGTGGTGAAAAATTTATTTATCAATCACATCGTTCGATGGCGATGGCAGACGCTTCGCCGCCGCCAATACACAGACACGCGATGCCGATCTTTTTGTTTCGTTTGTGCAGTGATCGGGTCAATGTGTTGACCAATCGTGCCCCGGTCGCACCGATGGGGTGGCCGATCGCCACCGCACCGCCCGCGACGTTGACTTTCGCACGATCCAGTTTCAATTCCTTGATCGCGACCATGGCCACCACCGCAAAAGCTTCGTTGATTTCGTACAAATCCACGTCACCCGGTGAAAGGTTTAATTTTTCGCATAATTTTTGAATCGCGTAGATCGGAGCCACCGTAAACCATTGTGATTCCATGGCTGCGTTGGCGTGACCCAGGATTCGGGCTTGGGGCTTGAGGCCCAGTTCGTTTTTCTTTTCTTCACTGCACACCACCATCGCGGCAGCACCGTCGCTGATTCCTGAAGCGTTGCCAGCTGTGATCGCACTCTCTTTACCAAAGGCCGGACGCAAACCGCGAAGTTTTTCTTCACCCTGAAACTTGGCGACGTCCTCATCGCGATCCACCACCATCAAACCTTTTCGCGATTTCACTTCGATGGGTGACACACCTTCGGCGTAAAAACCGTCTTCCCAGTTTTGAACCGCCCGTTGATAACTTTCGATGGCAAACGTGTCCATATCTTCGCGCGTGAAGTTATATTTGTCAGCCGCAAGATCGCCGCAATTTCCCATGTGCTGATCCGTATAGACCTCCCACAGCCCGTCGTTGATCATCGAGTCCACGATTTCGCCGTTGCCCATGCGATAGCCCGTTCGTGCTTTGGGCAACAGATAAGGAGCGTTGCTCATACTCTCGCAACCGCCCGCAACGATCAGATCGGCATCACCACATTGAATCGCCTGAGCGGCTAGAATAACGGTACGCAAACTCGAACCGCATACTTTGTTGATCGTGGTCGCTCCGACGCTCACGTCCAGTCCGGCTTTGATCGTCGCCTGTCGCGCCACGTTTTGACCCAGACCCGCTGAGATCACGTTACCCATCAACACTTCGTCCACTTCTTTGCTATCGACCGCCGCTCGTTCCAACGAAGCGCGTATCGCATGGGCGCCGAGATCACTAGCCGACAAACTGGACAAAGAACCGTTGAATGAGCCAAAAGGCGTTCGCATTCCGCCTGTGATGTATACGTTGTTTAACATTCGGGGTTACTCCTCTTTGGGGTCGCTTTCGTTGGCCGATTTTTGAAGGTCGAACTCATCGCGTTCGTTTTTCATTACATTGAAACCTAGCAACTTCCGTGCCGATGAGACGTGTATTGTAGAGTGTTTTCACGATCGGGTAAAACATGACAGGATCGATTATCGAGGCTATGATGATGTAGTTGTATTGGAACAGATGGACGTAAATTTTCCAGGAGTCTCCCATGAGTCAAAAGGGCCGAGCTTTTACCCTCATTGAATTACTCGTCACAATCGCCATCATCGCCATGTTGATTGGGATTTTGCTCCCCTCACTCTCGCGAGCGCGGGATTCCGCCAAAGCCAGCGCATGCCTGGCCAACCTCAAAGGGATCGGTACCAGTGTCGAAATCTATCTGAACGAGAATCGCGACCAGTATTTTCCCTATCGATTACCCAAACTTTTTCCCTCCGCGATTGATGATTATCACAACGATGAACAGCGACTTCAACCCCGTTGGCAGTGGTTCCTCGAAACCGATAGTGGCCCGGTGATAGATCCGTTACCCTTCAGACGTCTGAAAAGACCGTGGGGGGATACCGATTTGTATTCATCCGGGAATTTGGGCACTAAAATGTCACACCAGGTCTTTACCTGTCCCATGTTGTCAGATCCCGAATATAAGAATGATATCCGCGATGGCGCATATGGTTACAACTATCAATATCTGGGAAACACGCGTACCGACACTCGGGAAAACCGTTGGGATAATTTCTCCGTGGGCAGGCATCGTATAAAGTCCCCAGCCAGTACCATCGTAATGGCTGACAGTCGAGGCTCGGGTCGAACCCATGGCCGCCATTCCTTCACCCTTGATCCACCCCGATTGGCTTTGGAAGCGAACGCGCAGCAATTCGGCCCAGCGGAAAGATGGGTTCCTGCGGGATTGGATAAAGGTGTTTATCAATACTCACCCGCGGAGGGACGGCACAACGATTTAGCGAATGTTTTGTTTGCGGATTCCCATTGCGAAGCGATGAGTTTGAAAGCGATGGGGTACCAACTCAACGCTGGTGATAATGCGTTCGTGG
>CBDTZI010000199.1:0-6691 GCA_965364865.1 uncultured bacterium
GGCGCGATCGGGGTTGCCGGCGCCGAGATTCTGGCCGACCAGGGTGGCGGCGGCCATCCCCATCCCCCACGCCGGCAGCAGCACGAACATGATCACCCGCACCGCGATCGTGTAGCCGGCCAGGGCCACGTCTCCGAAGACCGCGACGATGCGGGTCAGGCCGACGTAGCCATTCGAGAAATTTCCGATCATGTAATGTTGCTGCTCATGCCTGATAGTGGGGACACCGTTCAGTTTTCCAAAGCGGGCATTATGGAAATCGCGGGTTGTTATGTGTTAAACAAATGCGACTTAGCTGGGGCAGACGCGACGGAAGCGCAGTTGATCAGCGTGATCGGCGATTCACACCCCATCTGGAAAGTCAGTGCGGTGCGTGAAGAAGGTTTTTCTGCGGTCGCCGATTGGGTAACCTCGTTGTAAGATATTTTTTGTAAGTAAAAATAAACCTACGGACTGCATTCCGTGGTTTTCTTTCGGTTGGATCAATCGAGTCACTATACTGGATATGGATGTTTACACGGGTAAACAAGTTTACCCATGCCACCCAATCGGAAAAGTATTGAGTTTATGTTGATATGAATTTACAAGCCATTTCCGACTCGCTGGTGGACGATCTTAAAACGCTACGATTTACCAAACCGATCACACACGTGTACAACCCCCTGGAATATGCACATAAGCCCCATCATCTTTATCTGAAAAAGTATGGCCGGGGAAAGCGTGAGGTGATTTTGCTGGGGATGAATCCCGGTCCGTGGGGGATGGTGCAGACGGGTGTGCCTTTTGGTGAGGTCAGTATGGTGCGCGATTGGCTGGGGATTAATGTTCCGGTTGGTAAGCCAAAGTGTGAACACCCCAAACGACAGGTGACGGGTTTTGCATGTACCCGCAGTGAAGTGAGTGGGGCGCGATTATGGGGATTAGCTAGGGCGAAATGGAAAACGCCCGCGCGATTTTTCTCGCAGTTTTATATCGCGAATTACTGTCCGCTGGCTTTTTTGGAAGAAACGGGTAGAAACTTTACGCCTGACAAATTGCCGATCAAAACACGTCAAAAACTAATAGCGATATGCGACAAAGCACTGCAGAACACGGTGAATTATCTTAAACCCCGAATCGTGATCGGAATTGGCGCATTTGCTGAGTCGCGTGCCAAAGAAGCGCTTATAGACATGGAAGTTTCTATAGGCCGCATTTTGCATCCGTCCCCTGCAAGCCCAGCTGCGAATAAAGATTGGGCGGGTACAGCCATGAAACAGTTAAAACAATTAGGGATCACCGCGTCGTAAATTTTGTTGAAGATGTAAACCATGATCACTCCAGATAATGACATGACAACGAAGTTGATCGCCTTACTGGATGATGCTGGGATCGTATATTCATTGAGTGAACACGATCCGGTCTATACTTCTGTCGAAGCAGCGGAGGTTCGCGGTTCGACCTTGCATAGCGGGGCCAAGGCGTTGATCATCAAGGGTGATAAGGGCTTTGTGTTGGCTGTGATCCCGGCTGATCTCGCTTTGAACAGTCCGGCACTTCGCAAAGTGATCAAGTCGCGTCGTTTGCGTTTTGCCACGAGGGAGGAGTTGCTGGAGTTGACAGGCCTGGAACCGGGCAGCGTGCCACCGTTCGGTCGATTGTTTAACCTGCAAACCATCTGCGACGATCGATTATCTGAAAACGAGAAAATCAACTTCAACGCAGCCAGCCATAGCCAATCCGTACAGATGTCGTTCGAAGATTATATCAACCTCGAATCGCCAATTTTGGCGGATATCACGAAGAAAGATTAGTCTTTTTCAGCAATGCAATACAAAAACTTTTCGCCACGCAAGTACAATTCATTCCTGATAATTACTGGCGAAGCTGAAAAGGAATCGTCCAGAAGATTGTTCGCCAGTAACTCAAACTGATCGCCGTGTTTGATGACTACGGTGACGCCGTTACGGCTCACGATATACACTTTACCCGCAGCTCCAACGGGTGACGCAAAGACTTGATGAATGCCGGTCAATCGTTGAGGCCCGAATAGTACTCTTCCGGTTTTGGCACGAACACAGGTGATCAGTCCCCGCAAATGTTTCAAAAAATAGAGGTGGTCGTCGTATAGAAGCGGAGAGGGCACATAGGGCGTGTGGCGGTCCAACGTCCAGACGATCACATCGGTATTCGTGATGTCGCCTTTGGCATCGGCAAGACGAATAGCCATCATCGCCTGCCAGTCGTAACTGTTGGCAACATATACAAATCCATCGGCTGCTACCGGCGATGCGACGACGTTTCGAGATAACCCGCCGCACTCCCAGATCACTTTACCGTCTTTCAAATCATAAGCACGCGTGCGATTCGTCGCGCTCACGATAACCTGATGCGTCCCGTCATGCTCCACGATCAAAGGCGTGGACCATGATGTAATTTCTTCACGATCGATTTTCCATCGTTGCTTTCCGGTGATTTTATCCAGCGCAATCAAAAATGATTGTTCCTGATGATCCCAGTTGATGACGATGGTGTCGCCGTGAAGGGCGGGTGAACTTCCCTCGCCGTGGCCATGGTAAGTTTGCATGTCGCCAAAATCTTTTTGCCAGAGTAGTTGGCCATCCATCGTCAGACAGTAAAGACCAATCGAGCCAAAGTAGGCGTACACTCGCTCACCATCAGTAACCGGTGAGTTAGACGCCCAGCTTCCGGTTTCGTGTGTATCTTCGTGGGGCTGTTGGCTGTGAACGGTCTTCTGCCAGCGGATCGATCCATCGGTGCGATTTACCGCGATGATTACAAATTTCTGTTCGCGCATGGCTGGCATGTTATCGTGCGCACCATCGGAGTGATGGTGATGTTTGTGTGAGGATTGTTTAATTTCGCCGAAGGGGATGGCTGTGGTGAGGTAAAGTGTGTCGCCCCAAACGATGGGCGTGGAATGTCCCAAGCCGGGGATTGCGATCTTCCAGTGGATGTTTTTGCTTTCGCTCCAGGTTACCGGAGGGTTTCCGTTCGGCGCAACACCGGTATTCAGCGGCCCACGCCACTGTGGCCAGTGGTGAAGCGAGTTCTGTTTTCCCGTATCGGACTGATCAATCTGCCCTTGTGGCCTACCCGGGTCCGAATGTTTAACGGGTTGTGCGGGTAGCGGTAACACCGCGAATATCGTCAAGATCACTAAAGCTGGATGCATCTATTTTTCCTATAGTTTTGATAGGAAAATCTAAAGGCTTATGGACGATAATGCAAACGCAGTCATTTGCCAGCCGTCAGTTGTGAAAATGAGGATTAATCTTGTTGATGATTCGGATTTGATGATCCGGAAAGATACAGTGATTCGCAAAAAACTAGCGGCGCCTGGGTTCGAACCAGGGACCTTGGGATTATGAAGCCCACGCTCTAACCAACTGAGCTACGCCGCCATAGAATCGGAGTACGATACAATAAAACCGGCGACTTCGGAAGTCGCGGTAATTCACATGAACAGTACATCGCGCGATGAACCTAACATGTCGTTCCTCGTGAGATTATTCCGCTTCCACAGGTGCGTCTTTGACCTCGAATTCGGCATCGATCACGTCATCATTGCTCGTACTGGTGGTGCCCTCCGCAGGGGCTTGCGAAGTTGGACCTGCAGTCCCGCCATTACGTGCTGCGGCTTGCTGTTTGGCAACCTCTTCGTACACAATTTTACCGATCGTCTGAGCGTCCGTCATCAACGTTTCATGGGTCTTCTTGATGGCATCTGCGTCGTCGCCCTTAAGCGCTTCTCGCAAATTGTTGATGGAAGCTTCAACTTTGCTTCGTTCCTCAGCCGGTATTTTTTCGCCATGTTCTTTCAGCTGGTTTTCGATCTGATAAGCGAAGTTTTCCGCCTCGTTTCGGATCTTCACGAGCTCTGTTTTTTTCAAGTCATCAGCCGCGTTCTCTTCCGCCTCTTTTTTCATGGTATCGATCTCTTCCTGCGACAGACCGCCGCTGCCTTCGATGCGGATCGATTGTTCCTTGCCGGTGGCTTTGTCTTTCGCAGAGACGCTGATGATACCGTTGCGATCGATGTCGAAGCAAACTTCAATCTGCGGCAACCCTCGCGGAGCGGGAGCGATCCCGGTTAAGCTGAATCGACCCAGAGAACGATTGTCAGATGACATGGGACGGTTCCCCTGCAACACATGGATATCCACGCTAGGCTGATTGTCGGCTGCCGTCGAAAAGGTTTCTGTTTTCGACGTCGGGATGGTCGCGTTGGCTTCGATCAGCCGGGTCATCACGCCGCCCAGTGTTTCCACACCGAGCGTCAGAGGTGTGACGTCCAGAAGGACAATGTCTTCCTTGTCGCCGGTGAGAATCGCACCTTGAATCGCAGCACCCACCGCGACCACTTCGTCCGGATTGATGCTCTTGTTGGGTTCTTTGCCGAAAATTTCTTTGCAGAGTGCCTGCACCGCAGGAATACGCGACGAACCACCCACCAGCACGATTTCGTCAATGTCCTTGGAGGTCATCTTGGCTGCAGAAAGTGCATCCATCACCGGCTTGCGACACCGATCGGTCAGTTTTTTCGTCAGTTGTTCAAACTGACTTCGCGTCAATGTCACCTGCAAGTGCTTCGGACCACTCTGCGTGGCTGAAATATAAGGTAGATTGATTGAGGTTTCCATCACGGTGGAAAGTTCGCACTTGGCTTTTTCCGCCGCTTCTTTCAAGCGTTGCAAAGCCATTGGATCTTTGCGTAGATCGACGCTCTCTTGTTTTTGAAATTCATCTGCGAGAAAGTGAATGATTTCTTCGTCGTAATCATCACCTCCGAGGTGCCCGTCACCACTGGTGCTCTTGACTTCAAACGTGCCGATCTCCGGATCGATTTCGAGAATGGAAATATCAAACGTACCACCGCCGAGGTCAAACACGGCGATGGTCTGTTCTTCTTTTTTATCCAGTCCATAAGCCAGCGCTGCGGCAGTTGGTTCGTTAATGATTCGTTCGACTTTGAGTCCGGCGATTTCACCGGCATCTTTAGTGGCTTTACGTTGCGAGTCGTTGAAGTAGGCGGGCACGGTAATGACCGCACGATCAATGGATTGTCCCAGATAATCTTCCGCCGTTTTTTTCAGATCCTGCAACACCATCGCGCTGACTTCAGGCGGGGTGTATTTCTTCCCTCGAATTTCAACCTTAACCAGCTCATCAGGGCCACCCACGACTTTGTAGGGAACCATTTTTTCTTCGCTGCTGACTTCGTCGTGACGCCGCCCCATGAATCTTTTGATGGAATGTACGGTGTTTTCGGGGTTGGTCACTTGCTGATGACGAGCGATCTGCCCGACCAGGCGATCTCCCTTTTCGGTGATGGCCACGACAGAGGGGGTGAGTCGCAAGCCTTGTGCGTTGGTCATTACCTTGGCGCTATCGCCTTCCATAACTGATACGACTGAGTTCGTTGTACCCAGGTCAATTCCGATGATTTTGGACATTTTTATCTCCTTAAATGCATATTGCGAGATTTACTGATTCCACCCCGTCCTGATGCAGGTAAATCAATAGTACACACTGTGTGCCAGAAAAATTTAAACGAGAAATGCCGTAAGCCCTTTATTTACAATAGTTTACGCGGGTTGTTCTTGTGCGTGATTATTTGGACTGCCAGTGTGGCAGTATTTTGAACTGCGATTTTGGCATGCAGTAGGGTATCAGGCTGTGAGTTGTATGAAATTGATCATCAATTTTCAGAAAAAATGCTTGGGCTGACACGCATGTTGGCTACACTGTCTATCTATGGAAATTGAACCGTATAGCACAGCCCAGGCCCATGACTGCCCAACGGTCCGGCAACAATCTGTATTTATTGAAAATCGAGTAGGCCAACTACTGCGATTAACCCGGCTTTTTGATCAGACGGAGATTCGCATTCTCGCGGTGTCGGTTGTGAATTCCATTGACTGCGCGATCTGCAGGATGATTCTTGATGATCCGGATCGGGCGTACGATGTGATGACGCAGTCACGTTTTCAAGTAAGCGAGACCGATCTGATTGTGGTGTCCCTGCCTCATGGGAAAAGGGCGTTATTACATACATGGACCGCGCTACTCGGTGCGGAAATCAACATTCATTATACTTATCCGCTCATTGTTCATCCCAAAGGTAGCGCCGCAATAGCGGTCATGCCGGACAATGTTGATGACGCAATTGTTGTGTTGAAAGATCGAAATTTTTCATTGCTCGATCAGGATGACCTCTACGACACCAGAAATTATTAATACCCTTCGACCCTCATACTAAAATCTTCATGGTTGCGATTCTTGCGATTGAGAAAAAATCGTCTGGCGTTTCAATCTATTCAGTATAGAATCATCCCGCATTCCGTGAGCAGGTCACCGGGCCGTGACCTCGCGGCATCGTTCAGAAAGGAAAATAGATGGAAAACATTGACTATACCGTTTTGATTTCCCGCTGGTTACATCTCGTCGGAGTGGTCATCACGATCGGCGGCAGCATGTTCATGATTTTTGGATTATTGCCGAGTATGAAGGCCTCACTGGATGAGTCGAGTCGGGATAAATTACGAGAAGCGGTTCGTAAACGCTGGTCCATGTATGTGCATCTAGGAATTACGCTTCTGTTGATCACCGGCGGAATCAACTTTTTTAAGTTGAGCATGTCCTCTGACATGTCGGGCACGCCATACCATGCAATCTTTGGCGTCAAATT
>CBDTZI010000200.1:0-6650 GCA_965364865.1 uncultured bacterium
GGAGTCGGGGATGGGTGGTTTGGAATTCATTTTATGGAATCATTTCGCATTGAATTTCAATACCCTCGTTAATGTTGTTCATAGAGGCTGTTATGTAATGTGCCGCCCACGAGGGGCTGCGAAATTATTAACTGTGACCGTTGTGATTATTTTTATCCAGATCAAATGCGTCGTGAATCATCTGCAACGCCTTGTGCCCATCTTCCTTGCGCACGATGCAGCTGATCACGATTTCGGAAGTCGAGATGTTTTCGATATTGATTTTCGCTTTGGCGAGTGTTTCAAACATGGTCGATGCGATTCCAGCGTGACTGCGCATTCCCACACCGATCGCGGAAATTTTTGACACCCCTTCGTCCACCACCACGCGTTGAATGTCAAGTTCCCCGGCCAATCGTTCACAGATCGACTTGGCTTCCTGAGCATCAGATGCGTTGGTTGAAAAACTCAGGTTGGCCGATTGACCGCCGTCTTGAATGTTCTGCACGATGTCATCTACCAGTATGTGGTTTCGCGCAACCTGGGCAAAGATGTGTGCCGCGAATCCCGTCGTGTTGGGAACGCCGATGAGCGTCACCATCGCCAGGTCTTCACGGATCGTGACGCCCTGAACAGAAATCGCTTCCATGTCGGGTGTTTCGCTCATAATCATGGTTCCTTTGACGTCGGTTAAAGAGCTGCGTACATGAATAGGGACATTAAATTTCTTACCGAACTCAATCGCCCGCGAGTGCATGACTCCCGCTCCCGCGGCGGCCATCTCCAGCATTACATCATAACTGACACTGTTCATTTTACACGCTTGAGGCACAATGCGCGGATCCGCCGAATAGACGCCGTCCACATCGGTATAAATTTCGCAAATTTCCGCATCCAACACAGCGGCTAAAGCAGTGGCGGTGGTGTCCGAAGCACCTCGACCCATCGTTGTAATTTCACCGCTGGTGTCAATGCCTTGGAAGCCAGCGACGATGACGATTTTTCCTTCGGACAATTCCTGATCGATACGGTCCCGACTGATGCGTTGAATTCTGGCGCGATTATGCACACTGTCGGTGAACAATCCTAGCTGACCTGCGGTTAAGCTGATCGCTTCGTGCCCGGCTTCGTGAATCGCCATTGCCATCAACGCAATCGAGACCTGTTCACCGGTCGTTAAGAGCATATCCAGTTCGCGTTTGGATGGATCATCACTGATGGCGTTGGCTAAGGCGATGAGTTTGTTGGTAGCTTTACCCATCGCAGAAACGACGAGAACCACATGGCGACCTTGTAGTTTTGCACGGATCGCACGCCGGGCTGCCCGGTGAATTTTTTCAGCGTCTGCCAGTGAAGTCCCGCCAAATTTTTGAATGATCAACGACATCGCAACATCGTAACCAATTTATGATGGGCTGACGAGATGCGGGAGTGAAACTCACATTTTTCAAACCGCTGGGATTTGATGAATCCCGGCATCAACAATCTGGTCCTGAAAATAGAACTTAAGATGAAGGTGTTTGCGACGGGCTTTGATCCTGCTTGCTCTGTAGGCCGGGTGCAGAAATTTTTGGTCCACTGCCCGCGGGTAAACGCACCAATACCGGAAGTTTTGCGCCTTTGGAGGCCTGTAGATTTCGGATACTCGCAAAGAGTTTTTCCAGTGGTAATGGCTCGATACGGTTGGAAATCGCCATCCCGAATCGGGTTTCGTCAATAAATCGTACTTCATGAAAATGGCTGGCGACGAAGGCTTCAATATCGTCATTCGTGCAAATGTCATTGTTATAAGCATATCCGACGATTCGCCATCGCGTGCAGACGCGGCGAAGCATTTCTATGTGATGTAGAACAACAGGGTGAAGAACCGCGATCGGGGTCGGTGCGATATGGACGATCACCGGATCATCCACCCATCGCTGTACCACGTCCATCCACCAGCTATCGTCGAACCATTCGGATAACATGCCATCCGGGTCGGTGGGCTCTATGGTAATCTCCAGCGAGCCGTGTGGGATGTCCTCGCTCAGCTTACCCTGACAATCATGGCTGAAATATAGCGAGAGGGGCTGCCCTGGTCCTCGCCGGCTGCTTTGAACGTCGTTACGTATTTGGCTGCGTCCTTCAATATCCATAGTTCACAATCATCCGTCCACGAGAGTAAGCCTGTTAATTCCAATGATACTATCGGGAGCGAGGGCCTCTGCTCTTCATTCAATAGAGGTCGATTTGTACGTTTCTAGTGTTGGAAAGTCGTCCGGCGTGTGAAATTCCGGAAAATCACAGATTGATAGCCTGAGCGGTGGGTGATGAATTGTGGATCAATCCGCGTTTTTTTTGGGGAGGGATTTGTCTTTTTGGGGTAATCCCACCTGGCCCAGCGGAACAATGGGTGTCATCTTAATGCCCATCGGGTTGGTTGATCCGCATGAGTTCGATCCATCGGAGGATTGATTTTGGCTGCAATGGCATCCGCCTTTTCCGCCAAGTGTTCGCCAGAGTGAACGCGTTACATAAAGTATCGCAGCCCCCACGATGACGATAACCAAGATATCCTGAATATCCATCGATTTTATCCCTGCGAGACGGACAAGCCTCACACTACAATAATAGAATACAACAATGCCATACAAATTGCACGCTGTTACACAAATTGAATCGTAAGCTGATACGTAATCAGAGCGCCGACATAAGCCAGGACGGTCATGTAGGTGAAGGTGAAAATCGGCCATCTCCACGAATTAGTTTCTCGCTTCATCACGGCCAATGTGGATGAACACTGGCAGCAGAGCGAGAAAAAGACCATAAGCGACATCGCGACAGCTACATTGAACACCGGCTTTCCGTCGGGCCAGGTGGCTTCTGCCATTTTGTCACGCAACCCGGTCGAAGTTTCGTCGACCTCACCGCCCATGTTGTAAATCGTGCCCATGGTTGCAACGATAATTTCGCGTGCCGGGAAGGAAGCGATGGCGGCGGTGCCGATTCGCCAGTCCCAACCGAGCGGTTTGACGATGGGTTCAATCCATCGGCCCATGCGACCCAAAATACTTTCTCGCATGTAGGTGCCTGACAAGCTCTTGTCGATACGGTGCAAGTCTTCGTTGAGGTGTAATTGAGCCTGGTGAATATCGTATGCGGCGATCCCGGCGGACCCAGAAGAATTTACGAGCGTTCTGATCGATTCATCAATCATACCGCGTTGGTTTATCCACGCTTCGCTACCCGGCTCAATTTCGTCAGCGGCCAGCTGATCTGCAAACGATTGTTCGAGGGCCGTGATTTGGGTCAATACGTTTGCGACGGGTGGCTGAGATTCGAGAGTGTCCGCTTTGATGTTTGGATCAAATTGAAATGCGATTTCAGATAATTTGTCCTGGTGTTGTTCGTTGGCGGCGACGCGCTGCGATTGATGATTGGTTGCGATGGAGGCGGAGTGTGGATAATAACCCAACGCCCACACAATCAAAGCGACGGCGAAAATAATCGTACCCGCGTTGATCACGAATTCCCGGCCCTGTTCGTAGACGCGATAGAAAATGGTTTTGAATGAGGGCCATTTGAACGAAGGCAATTCCATCAGGAACGACTGGGGTGGACCTCTGAAAAGGGTGAATTTCAGGATCAACGCGATCGGGATCGCGATGACCGTTCCCAGTAAGTACATGCCCAACAATGTAAATGCCTGAAGATTGATCCATCCGCCCAGGATTTTGGCCGGCGGGATAAACGCTCCAATCAACAGGGTGTAGACGGGTAATCGTGCGCTGCAAGTCATCAGGGGGGCGACCAGTATGGTGACAAAACGATCTCGTTTGTTTTCGATGGTTCTAGTTGCCATGATTCCCGGTACGGCACAAGCGAAGGAAGACAACAGCGGGATAAAGCTTTTGCCGCCCAGTCCCAACATGCCCATCCAACGATCCAGCAGAAAGGCTGCTCGAGACATGTAGCCACAATCTTCCAGTATCGCGATGAACAAAAAGAGAATCAGAATTTGTGGGAGAAAAACGAGAATCGCTCCAACGCCAGAAATAACGCCGTCTGCGATCAGGCTCTGCAATGCGCCCGCGGGTAAAGTGGTTTTGACTAGCGTGCTTGCGCTGGAAAAAAAACCGTCGATCAGGTCCATGAGTGGACCTGCCCAGGTGTAGATCGCCTGAAAACAGGTTCCCATGAGCAACGCCAACACGATGACCCCCGCAATGGGGTGGGTTATGATTTTGTCGGCTTTGTCTGATTTTAACGGGCGTTCAGGCTTGAATCGAGTGGTCACTCGATCGATCACCCGTTCAATCCACGCATATCGAACACGAGCTTCAACTTCGATGACCGACTCGCCGGCTTCCGTGATGCGTTTACGCCGATCCGCAAGCTCGTCTGCCAGTCCCAGACCGCACCGCTTAATCAGTTTGGTTTCATGATAGCCACCGGGATCGAGTAATGTTTGTAAGGCTTCGACTCTGGAAGTCGAATGGTTGCTGCTGTTGTTATTGTCATGATTTGCGATGGATTCGCAAAGTCCATCCAGCTCCGCACAAACGCACTCTGGGAAATCGGGGCATCGGTGCGAACCCGAATGTTCAATCGTATCGATGATGGCGTGTTTCAGTTCGTCGAGGCCTTTGCTTTTGGTGGCGACAACCGGAATCACGGGAATGCCCAGTTCAGAAGCCAGTACGTCGACGTCAATCGTGATCCCCGATTTCTCAGCCAGGTCGATCATGTTTAACGCGACCACGACAGGTTGGCCAAGCTCCAGAGTCTGGGTGGTGAAAAACAGATTGCGGTTTAAGTTGGTGGCGTCGACCACGCACACGATCAGTTCGGGATGGCTCATACCCGATTGTTTACCCATCAACGCATCCAACACGACGACTTCGTCTTCGGCACCCGCCGCCAGGCTATAGGTGCCGGGCAGGTCCACCAGTTCAATCGTCATGTTGTGTTGTTTGTCGTGGATGGTACCGGTACGTTTTTCAACGGTTACGCCAGGATAATTGCCAACCCTTTGTCGGTATCCGGTCAGGGCGTTAAAGAGAGTGGATTTTCCCGTGTTGGGGTTGCCGACCAGCAAGACGGTTTTTTGTGTGGGCGCGGTATATACCGGGAGTGTGGTACTCATGTTCATCTATTCATCGATCTGGATCGAGCAAAACGAATTTATGCCAGATTCAGTAAGATACTCTCCTGATGTTGTTTGCCCAAGCCGACACAAACGCCGTTGATTTTTACAATACAGGGTTTGCCGGGCCGGATCATCTCAACGGATGCCCCGCGCACGAATCCCATATCCGCCAGCCTCTTGGTGGTCGTTTGTGTAGATTGGATGCTTTCGATGGCCGAGGTTTCGCCGGCCTGGAGATTCCAGAGGACCAATTTTTCCATCATTATCATTTCTTATCAGGGTACATTCGTGGCTCTAAAGAATATACATACAAATTACATGCCAGGATTATACCCACTATGAATCTATCGTAAAATATAAGAAAGAATTAGCCTATGATGGGAGGGATGAGTTTCACTGGTTTCGCGCTCGATTTGTACACAGCGGGGATATCGCAGATTGTGGTTTCTGTAAATCAAAGATGCCAGCTGGAACATTGATGGCCACTCGTGACGCAGGATATGTCAGCCCTGGGTGTCAAACAGATCGTCGAAGAGGCCGGTATAGAGTGAGGGATCAAACAAGGTGAAAATGAAGCCCTTGGTTCCATCCACGATCGCGTTGTGCAAGCGGATTTCACAAGCGCCCAAAAGGCTTCCACCAGCCAACGCGGCTGCGATTGTTTTCGCTAATTTGGTTCGGGTTTTTCGGGATTGGAGCATTTCTATCTTCCCTCGCTTTTGAATATTCATATCGTGATTATATCAGTCTTGAGCAGAAAAATCTACCCATCGATCATCAAGATATTCATGCGTTGGCTATTAATATTTTTTGTGTACGAATAAATACATCTTCTTACGGTTCGCTTTGATTGTTTTGCGAATTCAGGAAATCCTGCAGGTTGCCGAAGGTGTTAGGCCCGCTGAAAATAGACGGTTGCAAACGGCCGTCTTGTAAAAAGGCTTGTACGCCAATCCCGCCCGCAACACCCCGGTTTGAAAAAGCTCTGAACACGATGGTGTCGCCGCAGTTAAAGTTGCCTGCTACCAACGAAAGTGGATTAAGGTTGGGTGCGGTGACGCCAAACCCCGCGACCCCACCCGGTCCCTGGCCACCCACAAAAATAACCGGATCTGTAGGTAACAAATTTTCTCCCAATCCAACAAAAGTGATTGGCGATTCGTTACAGGGAAACAGCACACCCAGATCATTGGCCAGGCCTTGTGGGAACGTGGTAAGTTGAACCGTTTCCCGCTCCGGTCGGGTCACAAAGTTGCCCGACTCATCGACCTGGAACCGGCCATCGTCGCCGATTTCCAACTCTTCTCGTTCAATGGTTACGATGAAATCTACGTTTTGATTCGTTTCGTTGAATCCTCTGACCAGAACAAATGCTGCGGTCGGTCCGGGAGTCACCGGAACCACGCCACCGGAAATGGTGTTGATAAATGCAGGGTTAAACAGGCCAAAAGTACCCCCACACCCGACGATCGCAGCCACCAGGCAAAGGGTGCCCAGGGCCATCCATTGTTGTACATGTTTATGAATACACACGTGATTTATT
>CBDTZI010000201.1:0-6578 GCA_965364865.1 uncultured bacterium
TGCCTTTGTCGGCAAGTGGACGTTCACCGGCGAAACTAAGATGGCTATGCTTGATGAAGTCATCAAATCTACTGGCACAGGTGAAACTCGATGGCACGAAAGCAAAAGATTTCTCATAGGAAATGCCACGTTTAACATGGAAGGATTTGACCCCATGCATGGCCATGAAACATGGACCTATGACGCTCACACAGGAAAATATCGATCCACGTGGACGGACAACATGGGCGGGACGGGCACGGGAGAAAGCTGGATCCATGAAAAAACAGGCACTTGGTACATGAAAGCCAAAAGCCACGGTCCATTCGGAACCACTTCCATGAAAGGCTGGATGAAAATGGTTGATGAAAACACCATGGAGTGGGTATGGACGGAATACATGATGGGTGGGTTGTTCAAGACGATGGAAATGAAAGGCGTGAGTAAACGCCAATAGTTTGCATGTTATAATTTCTGGAGCGGTCAATGTATATCCAATGTGCATTGGCCGTTTTTTTTGAACGATTCGTCATCCACCCACCAGCGTTTGTTGTTCGTTTTCGATTTTGATGATTTCCTGATTGGTTTGTTCGAGTTTGGTTTCGAGGTGGCCCTGTGTAATTTGAACCTGTTCGAGCATGGGGTCTACGATGGCCAAGTTATTGGTTTTGGTATCGACACTCCCAGCGGATAGCTGGGTATGATAGGCGTCCATCACCAAACCGAGTCGAAAAATTTCCTGATCAAACTCGCTATCGGTTAACGATAGTCGGGTGATGCACTGGGAAAATTCAGCCATCCCTTCGCACACTCTCTTGATCGCGGGGTCGGTTCCCTTGCGATGGAAACCATCGAAAATCATGAAACCGAAAGCCCCCATCGCGCGAGGCATCATTTTTTTCTTATAAGCCCGGCCCAGCGCATGGGTCATGCTGAACAGCCGTTCCGTCAGACGCTGCGCGGATTCAACGGCTTTGATCAGTTCGCTCTGCATCGTTGTTAACAATTCCATCTCTTCAGCGGCTGCTCGTAACACTTCACCTTCCTCTGTACCCGATTCCATGATTTCGTTTCGTTTTTGTTGGATCAATTCCTGATATTCGGTATCCACGTCCTGCAGTTCGTCGATCTGCGACTGCATTTGTTCAACCTGTTGATCGAGATCGACCACCTGCTGTGCGACTTCGTCGCACTGTTTTTCCAAAACCATAGCCTGATCGGTTAGCGCATCGAGTTTTCCCTGTTTGTTACCGGCGATCCCCGCGATCAAGCCGGTCAACGAAAGTGAATCGAGATCGTCGATTTGCTCGTTGATTTGATCCAGCTGAGCTTCGAGTTGTTGAAGTGAATACGCGGCGTGCCCCCACTCCTCTTTGATCCGGGGTAATTTCCGGTTGAGAGATTGAAACAACGCCTTGCGCTGGGAAACTTGATCTAGTTGTTCGTCGAGGCGTTCCGGCATTGTTACGCTCCTGGTTGTACACGAATATTGTGATATCGACGCGATCCCTGCTAGGGTTTATTCTGATCCAACGGCGAGTGCAGTTCCGAAAATAGAGCCGATTTTCCACAGACCCATCCGCATATTTGCGTTTCGAGGGCGGCGCTTTAAGATTCCCAACGTCAAATAACACAAAGGGTACGTGAATCCTTTCTCGCACCAATGAGTTTGGAACGAGAAGGGATTCTCGTTCCAGTGGGTATTCTCGTTCCAAAGGGGCAAATGGCCTGGTGATTCTGGAGTAAACGAATTGTGCTGAAAATTTTTATGATAGCGGTGGGTGGCGGTGCGGGTGCGGTGTTACGTTATGCGATCGCGGGGCTGGGTCAGCGCTTAAGTGCTGGCACGTTCCCCATTGGCACCTTGATGGTCAATATACTCGGCTGCTTCATTATCGGATTGGCTGGCGCACGGTTTCTTGGCCCCCACTCATTAGCCGAACCCTATCGAATGTTTTTATTCATCGGCCTTCTCGGCGGATTCACCACGTTTTCCACGTTTGGCTGGGAATCCTTTATGCTCATCAACGACGGGCAATGGATGCGGGCGGGTATGAACATCATGCTGTCGAATGTATTGGGATTGGGTGCGGTCTGGATCGGCTATCGACTGAGTGAACGCATATTTGGAATGTAATCATCATGAAAATTCCCGAAGACGGACAACTATTACGAATTTTTATCGGTGAGAGTGATAAGTGGCAGGGTACGCCGTTGTATGAAGCCATCGTCTTGAAAGCCCGTGAACTTCATCTCGCCGGAGCCACGGTTTTGAAAGGCTCGATGGGTTTTGGAGCGCACAGCCGGCTACACACGACGAAAATTTTGCGACTGTCCGAGGATTTACCGATCGTGGTTGAGATCGTGGATAGTAAGGAAAAAATAGACGAATTATTAATCCACGTCGACGAGATGGTGCAGGAAGGTCTGGTCACGATTGAACGAGTTCGGGTGATTAAATACCGTGCGAACGAACCATCTGGTACTGAGGATTAGATTTTTTACCAAGATGCGCCCGTGAGGAAGAAGTAGCGAATCCGGCACCTGCCCCGAATGTGGAATGGAAATAGCAGAATTAACAAACGATCCTTCATGTCGGACGTAGCCCGACCTACATGACAGTCAGTGTTCGGAAACAACTCCAGTTTCCCGCTTCCTTACGGGCGCGTCTCGGATTGGAAGGTCGCTTCTCGGATATGACGTGACGGTTCAGATACGGAGGGCACGTTTGAAAAACAAAAAACAGCCCGTGAAGTGAGTGATTCACTCCACGGGCTATAAGATTTGCAATACGAATTGTAAGTCGCAATTAACCGTTACAAATTTGACCCTTCAACGGACCGACCAGTTCTACAACCGCATTGATTTCCGGCTGTGGAACGCCTGCACCTTTCAAAGTTTCAACCAAGTGACCGGCTACCAGGTCGAAGTGCAGGTCGGTAATTCCCATACCGGCGTGTGCTTCCTTCATGGGTTTGCCGTTGTATTCATTCGGGCCACCCAACGCCATGGAAAGAAACTTGATCTGCGATTCCATTTGCTTGTCCATGTCGGTGTTGGCGAAATAGCCCTTCAATTGGTCGTCCGCGAGAACTTTTTTATAGAATCCTTCGACGACCGCCTTCACCGCTGATGCCCCACCCAATTTTTCGTACAACGTTTGTACTGCTACTGACATAGTAAAAACCCCTTTCAAACGAATTGTTTTTCGCGACGTGATTTGGACACGTCATAATGTTCATAGGTGTGCGGTATACCCATACCGAAACACTTCTATAGGACACGATCCGCCTCCAGAGGTGACCGCCGTACAAGTTCATTGGATTACAAAGATTCCGGTAAGTTTTTTCTTACCGGTTCATTTTCCAATCTCTACATAAATGTACGATATACCGTTTCACAATAGTCACAGTGACCCGAGTGATGCCGATGTGGGTGCCGGTAAGATCGTTCGATTTCAAGGCACAATTCCGGGGGTGGGCATCAGGGAGATGATATCATCCAATTATCAAACCAGAATTTAATCGCGCAATTCTCGCCGCCGATCCGCACCTCAAATCCTACATCCGCCATAGTATTCAAGGCACGATCACTTCGCGTCCGAAAACCCGACGGACACGGGCCGCCATCGAAGCCCTATAAAAGATGCTTGTTTCTACTGTAAAATCGTTCGCTGACGGGCTTTACGAATTGTTGTATAATCACCTCTACGATGACAGCAAAAAAAAATACAACCTCACTCACCCTGAACATTGATGACTCAGACGGCGCCCATTTCGTCTTTGATGGCGGTCAGATGTCGCTGGACCATCTCGATCAGGCACTGGATCACAAAGTCCGAGTAACAATCACCGACCCCGTATTTCAACAGATCGAAGCCAGCTGTCAGCAAGTTCGTAATATCGCCGCGGGCGATGAAGCCGCTTATGGGATCAACACCGGCTTTGGCAGCCTATGCAATAAACGAATCCCACCCGATGAAGTTGAAAAGCTACAAACGAATTTAATCCTGTCTCATGCGGTAGGTGTGGGCGACACGATCCGACCCTCGATCGTTCGCTGGATGATGCTTCTGAAAATTTATGCACTTACGCATGGCGTAAGCGGTATTTCTCGCGGCACACTCGAATGTCTGATGAATATGCTCAGCGCGGATGTGTTACCGATTATCCCATCGCAAGGCTCACTCGGCGCGAGCGGCGACCTGGCTCCGTTGGCGCACATGGTGTTACCCATGATCGGCCAGGGCGATGTTCTTATCGATGGCAAAAGAACACCTGCCACCGAAGCGTTTCAACAACATGATATTAAAACCGTCACGCTTGGACCCAAGGAAGGTCTGGCGCTGATCAACGGGACGCAGTTCATGTCGGCTCACGCTTCGCATATTGTTGTTCGAGCAAGCCGACTGATGAAACAGGCTGACATGATCGCGACCATGTCATTGGAAGGTGTGAAAGGCAGTTTACACCCCTTTGACGAAAAGCTGCATCAGTTGCGGCCTCACGCCGGTGCGATCGCTTCCGCATCCAATGTTCGTAAACTAATGAAGGACAGCCAAATATTGGTTTCGCACGCCAATTGCGATCGTGTGCAAGACCCCTACTCACTCCGCTGCGTACCACAGGTACACGGTGCTTCGCGCGATGCTCTCGCACACACACGGCAAACGGTCGAAACCGAAATCAACTCCGTCACCGACAACCCCATCATTTTCGATGATGGCACCGTGATCAGCGGCGGATTGTTTCACGGACAGCCGTTGGCGTTGACGTTGGATTATCTGGCGATCGCACTGGCGGAAATCGCATCGATCAGCGAACGTAGAATCTATCTACTGCTTAGCGGGATCGATAACCTGCCCATGCTGTTGATGCAAGACACTGGACTCAACAGCGGTTTCATGCTCCCGCAATACACAGCTGCGGCGTTGGTTAGTGAAAACAAGGGACTGTGTACTCCTGCGTCCGTCGATTCGATACCCACCTCGCTGGGGCAGGAGGATCACGTCAGCATGGGGGCACGCAGTGCGGTCAAATGTCTACAGGTTTTGGAGAACACCGAAACGGTTCTGGCGATCGAGCAGATGTGTGCAGCCCAGGCGATTGATTTTCGTGCGCCACTAATGCCGGGCATCGGACCGCGCATCGCGCACGGTGAGATTCGTAAATCGATCACCCACGCGGATTCCGATCGACTGTTCGGCGAGGACATTCACGCGTCGTTATCACTGCTTCGATCATACGAAGTCGTTCGAGCTGTGGAAAAACAGATCGGCAAGTTGCAATAAATTATTTGCGAATCATTTTCGCTTCCACGCAAGGCTTGAATCCCTTACCCGTAAAGTCAAGTTTGAACGTTTCCGATAGCTGATTGTTTTTTCCAAAGCGCATGGTGATTCGAGCACGCAGCGTCGGCGGACCGTTTTCCACCGATTCGGTGACAAACACCAGCTTTCGCCCTTCATCCGAAATTTCTTTCAACACATACTGGTTGACATACCCCTCAATATTAAATTCCCGCAGTACAAATTTTTTGCGACGCTGATCATAGCTGATCATACCCCAGTCTTCGTGTACCTCACCTTTGGGATTGGCCTTTTGCGCTTCAAAAGTCGATTTATTGCGCACAGACATAAACTTACCACCTAAAACGAATTCGTAGCTTCGTTCGATGGTCGATGTCCCCGGCATGCCATGCCCTGTACCGGTCCAGGTACCCACCAACGGTTGCAATAGTTTCCACGGATCGTCTGTTTCACTAACCGATTTCGTTTTCGACTCACCTGCCACGGACTCCGTGATTTGCAATACAAACCCACCGAGCAAAAGAACGGCAACTGCCATTACATAAAATCTCTTATTCATAATCGTTCTCCTTTGATTCAGATAATTTTCAATATGGATCAAGCCGATTATTGCGGAGGCCCCATCGGCGGCATATCCGTAACTACGACTTCGAGCTTTGCAATTTTTCCTTTTACGATCGTGAACAGATCGTGCCCCTTCATCGGAGTAGGAAACACCGGCGAAGTGCAAGTCCAGTCCGCTTTGATCCGATCGCCATCCAAATCCACCCGATCCATGATTAACTTCATGTCCGGAGCGGGATTACTCCACATTTCCACAAAACTGTTGCGTATCGCCTCTTTTCCGTGGTGAGTGCGAGTTTCACCGCTAAAGGGTTCGATAAAAGTTGCGTCCTCCGCAAACAAAGCCATCATCTGCTCTTCGCCCGCAGGACCAGCCTGCATGGCTTGAAAAAGGGCCTCTACGATATTTCGTTCTTCATTTTCTACTGGCATGGATAGGTTCCTTTCTGATACAATAATATTCGGAGATAAAAGATTATGCCCGGACATTTACCATCTTTAGACGCGAATGCTCTTTCCGAGCTTCGCAAACTCGTGCAGACCATGCATCAAAACAATGGACAAGCGGTTCCCATGAAAGAGCTTGTGGAACTCGCCAGCGATGTGCCGCTAGATTCCGGCGTTACCATAGATTTCAAAGCATCTCAACAGCTGGGTCAACCCATGGTCGTACTGCGCATGAAACCGGATCGGCAACCATCAAAAAAAATGATGCTACTCTCCCGCC
>CBDTZI010000202.1:0-6574 GCA_965364865.1 uncultured bacterium
GGTAGCAGCTGTAGCTTGCGGCGTATACGTCACGTGCAAAAAATGTCGAAATGACGGGAGCCACAAACGCCAATTTCACGCCATGACGCACCAGATCACGCCGACTTTGCAGCTTATGATCTGATGATTCATTCATCTGTGACGATTGATGTTCGTTTTTCTTCATCGATATTTTGCTCACATCCACGATTTTCCCAACCAGACTCACTCCGAAACACTTTTCTATCGGACGCTGGGGATCGACATTGTATTTATATCGGACGCTACATAATGCCGATGAACTTATGTAAGCAGGTATCCTGAATGTAATGTTCATACAGGCATAACACGACTGAAAACGCCCACCCGGGAGGGTGAACCTCGAAAATCAGGATAATGCTTGGCGAAAGATGCAGTTGTCGTACACTGCCAGAGAAGGGGTGTCGGCAGATTGATGATTGGAGTATTTTAGATCATGCCAAAACCCACTCCCATGCAAATCGCAATGGTCGGCTCTTATGTACCACGTCGCTGTGGCATCGCCACTTTTACGAATCACCTGGCTTCGGCCATCGCATCTGAAGCGTGCGGCGTTGAATTATCCAGCGGTGCGGGTGTACAGATTCTAGCCATGACCGACCGGGAGGGTGAATATCAATATGGCCCGGAAGTCGCACTCGAAATTCATCAACATCGAAAGGATGAATATCGCAACGCCGCGGAGATCGTCAACACCTCTCGCGTAGATGCGATGAGCCTGCAACATGAATACGGCTTGTTCGGCGGCGTATGCGGTGATTATCTTTTTGAACTACTTGATCGTGTACGCAAACCCATCATCACCACATTGCACACAGTGTTAATCGAGCCCAGTCCTGAACAGCACAGCGTGATGCGGCGAATCTGTCAACGTAGTGATGCGGTGATGGTGATGGCCAACCGCGCATGCATGATTCTCAAAGAAGTTTACAACGTACCCACTGAAAAAATTAAAATGATTCATCATGGTGTTCCGGATGTGCCCCTGGGTGACACGGAACCCTTTAAGGAACGATTTGGCTTGGCGGGCCGTCCAGTTGTATTAACATTCGGATTGCTAAGTCCGGGTAAGGGTATCGAAACCATGCTCGATGCGCTGGCCAAGGTCGTACCGGATCATCCCAATCTCGCCTATATCGTGCTCGGGGTGACCCATCCGGGTGTGCGACGAGAATCAGGCGAGCAATACCGATTGTCGTTGGAACGTCGAACGGTTGAACTGGGTATTCAAGACAACGTGTTATTCCACAATCGATATGTGTCGGACGAAGACCTGGTCGAATACCTGCAGGCGGCGGATTATTATGCCACCCCCTACCGTGCAAAAGAACAAATTACCTCAGGAACGCTTGCTTATGCGGTGGCTACCGGTAAAGCGGTGATCTCCACGCCCTATTGGCACGCAGAGGAATTGCTCGCCAACGGTCGGGGAATTCTGGTTGATTTTGGAAACATTGATGGATTTGCTTCCTCATTGAAGCATTTGCTCGACCATCCGGACGAAAAAAGAAAAATTTCCGAGGCCGCCTACAATTATGGACGTGAGATGATCTGGTCACGTGTCGCCCAGCAATATGCTGGAGTGGTAACAGAGGCCAAGAAATCATATGCGACCACTCGAATAGAAGAAAAACCCGGGCGAAAAGTGGCGATGCGTCTGTCACTACCGGAAATTCGCCTCGATCATTTCTTCCAGATTTCGGATGATACGGGCATGTTGCAACACGCGTTGTACGCGACGCCCGATCGGCGACATGGCTATACGACCGATGACAACGCTCGGGCACTCATTGTTTCCAACATGGCCTGGTCCATGTTTCAGGATGAACGTGTGCTGCCCAATTTGCACATCTACCTTTCTTTCCTGCACTACGCACAAACACCCGGCGGTGGACGATTCCGCAACTTTATGTCCTACGACAGGCGCTGGTTAGAAAACGATGGCAGCGATGACTGCCAGGGTCGTGTCCTGTGGTCATTGGGGTATTTAATTTCTCACGCACCCAACGAATCGACCGGACGATTGGCCACCGATTTATTCAGAAACGCCACGGAAATGCTGGGGACACTTCGCTGGCCGAGGGCGTGGGCGCTGAGCATACTCGGGTTACACTATTATCTCAGACGTTTTCCCGACGACGACCGTGTTCGCAACGAGATGGGACAGCTGGCGGATCGACTGGAAACCGCCTTTGTGGATCACGAATCTCAGGATTGGCCCTGGTTTGAAGACTGTGTGACCTACGACAATGGACGCCTGCCTCAGGCGTTGATCATCGCTGGCACCACGTTGAACCGTCAGGACCTGACGGATCGAGGATTGCGCGTGTTACGATGGTTAACCGACACGCAGACGTCCAGTGAAGGCCATCTTTCCATCATCGGAAACAATCAATGGCTGCAACGAGGCAAGGACATGCCGATGTTCGACCAACAACCCCTGGAACCCGCTGCCCTGATCGGGGCATGCAAAGCAGCCTATCGGGCGTCGGGCGATCCACGCTGGTTGGATGATATGCGACGATGTTTTGAATGGTACCTGGGCCGAAACGATTTCAAGGTGTCCATGGTGGATTTCAAGACGCGCGGATGTTACGACGGCCTGGGACCACACGGCGTCAACGAAAATCAGGGGGCGGAATCCACCCTGTCGTGGCTCTTATCGCTATTGATTATGCACGAAATTCAGACCGGCAACGCCTCCGAAGCGATGTAATCCTTTTGGATCGCAGGCTGCTCTATTGAAATGTGATCTACGCCGTATCGATTCACGGACAAACGAGTTTGTCCGTGGCACCCGCTATTTCATGAATCTCAATTTTAACAAGGCATACGAATGGGTGAAATGGACATTCCGGGGCTGCTTCTAGATCAATCCTTAACTTGCCGATAAATTAAAATTACGTCCGTTTTGAGTATGCGAGTTTTGAACAAGCGATCTTTACCTGAGGATTGAGAGATTGACGAATATGCCCGTAACCGAAGTAGACCCACGCCCTCGACTGCTCATTCGCCACGAGGGAAATCCGATCCTCACGGCGATGGATTGGCCGTATTTCATCAACACGGTCTTTAATTCCGCAGCGATCAAGCTGAAATCGGGAGAGACGCTGCTGCTTAATCGCGTGGAAGATTGTTCAGGGATGTCCCATCTTTGCGTGGCTCGCTCTGACAACGGGCTGACAAACTGGAGAATCGATCCCCAACCCACCATGCTCGCCGATGTGAAAAATCACCCGGAAGAGTTGTGGGGCATAGAAGACCCACGCGTCGTCTGGATCGAAGAGCTGGAAAGTTATGCGATCACCTATACCTGTTATTCGCAGCGTGGACCGGGCGTGTCGTTAGCCTTGACCAAAGATTTCAAGACGTTTGATCGGATCGGAAATCTATTCCAACCCGAAGATAAAGATGCAACGCTGTTACCCAGAAAAATTGATGGGCGATGGGTAATGATTCACCGACCCGTCCCCAGACAAGGCCGTGCCCATATCTGGATGTCGTTCTCGCCGGATCTGAAGCACTGGGGCGATCACACGATAGTCTTAAAAGCCAGACGTGGTGGCTGGTGGGACGCCAACAAGATCGGTTTATCCACGCCGCTGATTGAAACATCGGAGGGTTGGCTGATGACCTACCACAGCGTACGCACCACGCCGGCGGGCTGTAATTATCGAATGGGCTTGGCCCTGTTCGATCTGGAAAACCCGACGCGGTGCATATTACGCAGTACGAAATGGATCTTTGGCGCGGAACGAGACTACGAACGAAACGGCGACGTCGGCAACGTCGTGTTCCCCTGTGGCCACACGATCGGTGATGACGGCGATACGCTTAATCTTTATTATGGTGCCGCCGATACGTCAGTTTGTGTCGCCACCGGCAGCATACACGAAATGATGAATTGGTTGAAAGAAAACAGTACGCCCGGCGATCCGGCGGACGAATAACCCTCTGAGCCGCAGGCTTTAGCCTGCGCGGTGTTATGGTTTTCGAAAACCAAATAAATGTTTAGTTATCAAATTTTTGTTGAGGAATAATCATGCGAATAGCCATGCTCGCTCCAATCAGTTGGCCGCTCCCCCCGGAAGGATACGGCCCGTGGGAACTAGTCGCACATAATCTTACCGAAGCGCTTGTCGAGCTGGGTCATGACGTGACGCTTTTTGCGGCGGGCGGCACAAAGAGTAGCGCAAACTTTGTTCAAACCTGCCCCCACGCCATCTGTACCTGGCCCGAACCCGAAAAAAGTCGAGATCGTGCGTTTGATTCCAAAACGGGTTTGCTGGAAGGCCCGCCCGACGCCCGCGCGTGGGAATCGATGCACATCGCGCAGTGTATGGAACGAGCCGTCAAAGGTGAATTCGACGTGGTGCATTCTCACCTTCATATTCACGCACTTATATTCGATCGGTTCATTCCCTGCCCGTTGGTCTCTACGCTGCACGGAGCCGCCTGGGTTCGATCTGCGCATCCGGTTTTCAAAGAATATAAAAATTCAAACTTTGTTTCGCTGTCTGATGCGGAACGACAGTTTTTGCCCGAGTTAAATTATGTAGCTACCGTGCACAACGGCATTCGTGTGGATCAGTTTCCTTTTGAGCCCAGCAAAGACGATTACCTTCTTTTTGCGGGTCGATTGGCTCCAGAAAAAGGACCGGCGGAGGCGATTGAGATCGCTAAAAGAACGGGCCGCAGATTATTGATTGCCGGAATGATCGAACCGCAACACACCGACTATTACAACGAGCGGGTGAAGCCGCACATCGACGGAAAAAACGTGGAATATCTGGGTCTGCTTTCTCAACTACAGCTCGCATCGGTTTACCGAAAAGCGGCCTGTGTGCTCTTCCCGATTTCATGGTGCGAACCGTTCGGATTGGTCGCGGTCGAAGCACAGGCCAGTGGTACGCCGATCATCGCCACGCGATTTGGCGCGCTACCCGAAATCATCAAAGAGGGTGAAACCGGTTTTGTGGTGGATTCGATCGACGAAGCGGTTAACGCAGTGGAAAAAATTCCGACCATTTCCCCACAGGCCTGTCGTGATAACGCAGAGACTCGGTTCAGCTCAACCGTGATGGCTAAGGGATATTCAAAAGTCTACGAGACGGTGGTTAACAACTCGCTAGTATCAACGTAAAGCAATTACATGCGTACGTGGTCGTAGTAGGTAAAGTGCTCGATGGCTTCAATTTCTTGGAATATCACCGCAATCCTCTAATATTATTATTGCATTACAGCTATGTGTATGCACGTTTTGTAGAAAATGTTGCGCAACGCATTAACTTAGGAAAGGTCAGCGTCACTAAAAACACGTCAATAGTCCATATTCCTTAAAGCGCAGTATTGCTTACCATTCAAGTACTTTCACCCAGTCCAATCGCCTTTTGTAGATACACTATCACTTTGAATAATTTGGCCAAATAAATAATAACACTGGTACTTAATAAATATAGTATGGGTTTCAACACCCTCTTTGGAGTAATATATATTCTCAATTTTTTCGGCAAAGCCTCCCTTGGACCCACCTTACCATTGGGTAATGGTATTGTAGCGTCATCATTCACATTTCTGACAGAGCCATCCGGATATTTTATCCCAGCTAATTCCTCTGGCTCTGAACAACGAAACCAATCGTTACCTAACCAGCCTCTCTTCAAACAACTAAACAGTAGTAACATACTGAGGGCCGTGAATATACCTCCCACCAGGATATCCATGCATTGATAATATGCCATGGTCCAAGTTGCCGTTCCTCGGTACAAAGGTATTAGAGCACCGAATACGAGACCGGCTAATCCTCCACCAGCATGGACCGAAATTGCATCAACAGGATCGTCAATGCCTAAATCAACCACCATCCTCGTACAGAAAAATGCAAAGAATCCACCGCACGCCCCGACAACGAGCGCTTCCCCCGCACCGTTGAGTATATCGCATACCCCTGTTGTAGTGACCATACCGGCTAAAACACCAGTGAGAACATCGAACGGATTGATCAGGAATGACACCGGTCGATTAACCTCTTGATCAAAAGGTAGGCAGTACCGAATAAAGTAGAAGATGAATACAGATAGCATACCCCCTACACCCGCGCAGGCGGTTTCGAGAAAGTATGTTCCCAGTAAATTTGCTTTGTTCGGATTAGAAATCGCGTCCACATCTTCGATACTACCGCCATTGAACCCCATCCATCCGATCATAAGAAGTACCATTCCATACGATGCCAGAGAAAGATCTCGTGGTCCGATGGGATTTCGAATGCTTAACCGCCAAAGACCAGCTGCATCTTTTTTTTTATAAGATCGATGTATTCTTGGTCCGAGTACCCATGCACCCATTGCAGCCGCAATACCACCTACGTAATGAACCGTACCCGATCCGGCGAAATCTTGAACTCCCTCGAGCCAACCACCTCCCCATACCCAATGACCATGGATGGGGTAAACAAAGGCTGTCATGACAAACGCTGCGATTACATTCGCACGTAGACGCGATCTTCCTGCGATCGCACCAGAAAGCAACGGCCCTCGTCGATGTTCACGAGCCCGAG
>CBDTZI010000203.1:0-6564 GCA_965364865.1 uncultured bacterium
AACTTGCAGGTACCACTGATTCTCTAGAGAGTATAGTGATTAGGGTACCGTTGGCAGCCTGTCCGCCAGTGTTTTGAGAAAATTAACCTATCGCCATGCCCGGAATTGCGCGGGGCACGCGGGCCACGAGGCGTGACTGCGATGGCGAATTAAAGGTTTGGTGGATTGACCCCGCACGACCACCGCTGAAAAAAAAGGATGTAAAGACGATGAGTAAGTTTAGTAAAAAGTTTTCAAAAATCGCATTAACCATGATCGTAGCAGGCATGACCATGATGTTTGTTGACGTCGCCTCTGCACAAGATCACGACGGCGCTTCGGCTCCTGCAGAACACGCTACTTTCTTGACCACGGATGGTGCCCGTAAAATGGGTGGCGCGATCGGCGCTGGCCTGGTCATCATGGGTGGAGCCGCGGGTATTGGTCGCGTAGGTGGTAGTGCGGTCGAGTCGATGGCTCGTCAGCCTGAAGCCGCTGGAAACATCAGCACCGCGATGATTATTACCGCCGCTATGATTGAGGGTGCAACATTGTTTGGTGTCGTGGTTGGACTTTTAGCCGCTCTGTAAAACTTGGTTAATCTCGGATGACTCGATGGGTTGTCCGCACAATGAAAAGATACGCATTTAGTGAGAGACGCATGATGGTTAGAGCTTGGCTTACATTCACAGGTGTAACGTTGCTGACGAGCGAGGTGTTCGCATCTGACGACGGCAGCGTAAACCCCTTCGCGGGTGACGTCGGAAACGCAATCTGGACGGTGTTGATTTTTGTGCTGGTGTTGATTGTTCTGGGCAAGTTCGCCTGGGGCCCGATTCTTAGCGCATTGCAATCGCGTGAAGATTTTATTCACGAGTCACTTTCGCAGGCGAAAAAAGATCGCGAAGAAGCGGAAACGCGCCTGAAAGATTACACCGAAAAAATCAAAGACTCTAAAGCCGAAGCGACGGCTATCGTGGACGAAGGTCGACGTGACGCCGAAGTCGTCAAAAAGCGTATCGAAGAAGATGCCAAAGCCGAAGCCGACAAAATGATCGAGCGGGCCAAACGCGAAATTTCCATTGCCACCGATTCGGCGATCAAGGAGATTTATTCGACCACAGCCAAGCTGGCTACGTCGGCGGCGTCCAAGGTCATTCGTAAAGAGTTGAGTTCGAGCGATCACGAAAGACTCATTGCCGAGTCGATCACCGAACTCGAATCGTTAAATAATAACTAATTGAGCAGGGTACCGTTTAACTATGTCAGCTATCAACGAACAGGAAATCGCGTTAGCGAAGGTGTACAGCAAAGCCATGCTGGAGTTGGCGTCGCAAAATGGCGACGGCGAGTCCCTCGGGCAGGAGCTGAACGACCTCGCGGATTACATCGATCGCGATAAAGGATTCGATCATTTTCTATCGAGTCCGACGATCGATCCCGGGAAACGTGAACGCCTGATTGAAAAACTTTTTCGCGGAAAATACAGCGATTTGTGTGTCGATTCATTGCAGGTTCTCAATCGCAAGGAGCGGTTGGGGCTGATTCGCAGTGTCGCCCATACGTTCCATCTGATGCATGAAGAGCAGCAGGGTCGAACGGAAGTACATGTGACGACCGCGGTGGAACTGACGGATGAGTTGCGATCCAAATTGCGGGATACGATGAAAAAGCATACCGGTAAGGAAGCGGAATTGATTGAATCGGTAGATGATTCATTGATCGGCGGCATGACGGTACGCATAGGCGATGAAAAGTTTGACATGAGCATCGCGACCCAACTCAACACAATGCACGAATCGTTAATGAATCGTGCGTTGCGTGAGTCGCAAAGTGGCAGATCGTTTGTGGAAGGCACCGCGTTGTAGAGGGCGCTGGATTGTAAAGGGTGCCGGAATAAGACGGGTGCCATGCCCAAGCTTGCGCGGGCATGGATAGCCACACAAACTTGTTAGACGTTCGTAGTCGAGTGCCACTGGCGGCTTGTCCGCCAATGTTATAAAAGTAATTAAGACGTAATAATTTCGTACAGACGCGCAGGCTCCCGACAGGTCGGGATAAATTTCACCTGCGGCTTAGTATGACTCATTGATAAAGACGTTTGCGGAAATAGAAAGTTATGAAATTTAAAGTCGATGAAATATCGTCGGTCATCAGCGAGGAGATCCAGCAGTACCGCTCCGAGGTTGATGTAGCCGAGGTCGGTAAGGTTCTGGAAGTCGGTGACGGCATCGCCCGCGTGTATGGCCTGGCCAACGCGATGGCGGATGAACGTCTCGTATTTGCCAACGGAGCGTCGGGGCAGGTTTTTAACCTCGAAGAAAATTCCGTCGGCGTGGTTATTCTAGGTGACTATCTGGGCATCAAGGAAGGCGACGAAGTTCGCCTGACCGGTGAACTGTTAAGTGTACCCTGCGGCGAAAAAATGATCGGTCGCGTGGTTGACCCGCTCGGCCGTCCGCTGGATGGCCTGGGTGCAATCGATACGCCCCACCGACGACCATTGGAATTCAAGGCTCCCGGCATTGCAGAACGCCAACCCGTGACCGAACCCATGCAAACGGGACTCAAAGCGATTGACAGCATGATTCCTGTGGGTCGAGGCCAGCGTGAGCTGATCATCGGGGACCGAAAGACCGGTAAGACCGCGATCGCCATAGATACTATCATCAATCAAAAAGGCGGCGACGTCATCTGTATCTACGTTGCGATCGGGTTGAAGGAATCCACCGTCGTCGGTGTCATCGATAAACTCCGCGAACACGGTGCGATGGATTACACCATTGTCGTCTCCGCTTCTGCAGCTGACCCTGCACCGTTGCAATACATCGCCCCCTACGCCGGAGCTGCGATGGCTGAATACTTTATGTACAAAGAAGGCAAAGCCACGCTCTGTGTTTACGACGACTTGAGTAAACAAGCCCAAGCCTATCGACAGCTTTCACTGCTGCTGCGACGACCACCCGGACGTGAAGCCTATCCCGGCGACGTGTTTTATTTACACTCACGACTTCTTGAACGTAGCGTGAAGCTTCGTGAAGAATTTGCGGTTGTCCCCAAAAACACCCCAGAAGATTCTACCGATCGATCCGTGACAAAGATCCACCCCGAAGGTTTGAAAGCCAACAAAGATCATCGACCGAATGACGAACAAGGTTTGTATCACCGGCCTGATGGAAAGAAGACTGCCCAGGCGTGGCTCGATTCAATCTCCGACAAAGATCAATACCGTGTTCACAAGTTTCCAGACAGCGGCGGATCCATGACCGCATTACCCATTATCGAAACGCTTGAAGGCGAGGTGTCTGCGTACATTCCCACCAACGTGATTTCGATTACCGATGGCCAGATTTATCTCGAACCCGACCTCTTCTTTGCGGGCGTTCGACCGGCGGTCAACGTGGGTATCAGCGTTTCGCGTGTGGGTGGTAATGCTCAGATCAAAGCCATGAAAAAAATCGCTGGCTCATTGCGATTGGACCTGGCCTCGTTCCGCGAACTCGAAGCGTTTTCCCAATTGGGTACAGACCTCGACGCCACCACACAAAGACAACTTGATCGCGGCCAGCGCATGGTTGAGCTACTCAAACAGCCGCAATACAGCCCGTTTAGCGTAGCCGATCAGGTGGTTAGTATTTTCGCTGGCGCCAAGGGGTACATGGACGATCTACCCATCAATCAGGTGGCGGATTTTGAAAAAGGTCTGTTGCAACATGTGCATGACGAGTTCCCCGAAATCACGCGCGATATTACAAACAAAGGCGAAATGTCCGACGACATGATACAAAAACTCGAAAAAGTGATCGTGGACTTTAAGGCACGTTTTGTGAGCGAGCATTCACAAGAAGGAGCCGCCTCCTAATGGCCAATCGGCGTCTATTAATTAAACGCAAGAAAGCGGTCACCAACATCCGCAAGATCACGCGTACGATGCAGCTCATTGCAACGGCTCGTTTTCAAGCGGCGTTTAACCGTGCCACCGCAACCAAGCCTTATACGCAAAAACTGGCTGAGCTTGTGGCCGATATTTCCAGCGCTTCGGACGATTTGGATCACCCGTTGATGCAGACGCCTGAGGCGAACGGTAAATCCGCCATGCTTACGATCACCAGCATGCGAGGTTTGTGCGGCGGATACAATGCCAATGTCATGCGATCCGCCATCGCCCACCTGGACAAACAAAACCAACTGGGAATCAACACGGATGTTTCAATGGTCGGAACCAAGGGAATTAATTTTTTCAAATTCCTTGGCCGCGACATCATCAATCCGATCACCGACATTGGCGATGTGCCCAAGTTTGAACAGATTGAACCCCTCGCCAATGCATTGATGGATCAGTTTATTAACGGCGAAATTTCCTCGGCGTATGTCTGTTACATGAAATTTATTTCAGCCGGTAAGCAAAAACCGGAGATCATGCAATTACTACCGCTGTCGAGCGAATCAAAAGATTCGGACGCGAAAAATAAAAAGGGAAGTAACGTCGAGTATGATTTCTCACCCGAACCCAAAGGGCTTTTGGATGAGCTGCTACCCGCGACGGTTCGCGTGCGACTGTTCCAATGTTTTACCGACGCGATCGTGAGTGAACAGATTTCCAGAATGGTCGCCATGAAGGCAGCCACCGACGCCGCCGGTGATATGATTACATCGCTCTCACGAAGATATAACCGTGCGAGACAAACGCACATTACTATGGAATTGCTGGATATTGTTGGCGGTGCCAACGCTTTAGAATAATTAACGGAAAGACGAAAATGGCGAACGAAAACTACGGTAAGGTAACTCAGGTCATCGGAGCTACGCTCGACGCTCAGTTCGACGAAGACAATATGCCCGACATTTACAACGCATTACAGCTCGATGTGGAACGCACCATTTTGGGTGAAACCACAAAGGAAAAACTGTGGTGCGAGGTCGCCCAGCACTTGGGCGGCGGTCGCGTCCGAGCGGTTGCTTTGGGTTCCACCAACGGGGTGCGTAGAGGTACTCCGGTCGTCGATACCGGCTCTCCGGTAACGGTTCCGGTAGGCGATGCCACGTTAAGTCGCGTGTTCAATCTGGTTGGAGACACCATTGACGGTCTCGGGCCGATTGAGGAAACACAACGTAAACCCATTCACCACGAGCCACCTAACTTGGACGAGCTTACAGCCAAGACCGAGCTTTTTGAAACCGGCATCAAGGTCATCGACCTTCTTTGCCCATTGGTTCGAGGTGGTAAGGCCGGCCTGTTCGGTGGTGCGGGTGTGGGCAAGACCGTTATTATCCAGGAATTGATCGCTCGACTCGCCCGCTTCCATAGCGGCTACTCATGCTTTGCGGGTGTGGGTGAGCGAACGCGTGAAGGAAACGACCTTTGGCTGGAAATGCAGGACGCCAAAATCGGCGATACTGGTAAGAGTGTGCTGGATCAAACCGTGATGGTGTTCGGCCAGATGAACGAACCACCCGGAGCACGTCTACGTGTTGCGTTGGCAGCCTTAACGATGGCTGAGCATTTCCGTGATGAAACCGGCGCGGATACGCTGCTGTTTATTGATAACATTTTCCGTTTCTCGCAAGCGGGTTCCGAAGTATCGGCTTTGTTGGGTCGAATGCCTTCCGCAGTGGGCTATCAACCCACACTTGGTACGGAAATGGGCGAGCTGCAGGAACGGATTACTTCTACTAAGTCCGGTGCGGTGACTTCCATTCAGGCGATTTACGTCCCTGCGGACGACTATACCGACCCGGCTCCAGCTACCGCGTTTACTCACCTGGATAGTACGGTGAACCTTGAGCGTAGTATTGCGGAAAAGGGAATTTACCCGGCTGTCGACCCACTGGCATCGAGTAGCCGTATTGTCGACCCCAACTACATCGGCGAAAGACACTATGGCGTCGCACGTCGCGTACAACAGATTTTGCAGCGATACAAAGACTTACAGGACATTATCGCCATTCTCGGTGTGGATGAACTATCGGAAGAGGATAAGGAAATCGTCAGTCGTGCACGAAAAATCGAGCGATTCCTTTCGCAACCCTTCTATGTCGCGGAACAGTTTACAGGCTTCCCCGGAAACTATACCTCATTAGAAGATACGATTCGTTCGTTTGAAGAGTTGTGCGACGGCAAGTGGGACCATCTTCCAGAAGGTGCGTTTATGTACGTCGGCTCCATCGAAGAAGCAGCCGCCAAAGCCGAAAAAATGGAGAAGGAAGGTTAGTCGTTTGATAGAGACGGATCAGCGGGTGCCACTGGCGGCTTGCCCGCCAGGGTTATTCGAAATCCGTATACCATGTTCTGCGAAAAACTGCGGAATCAAATGTATTGAGATACCGGTGGATTTACGTCGCAATTATATTTGCGATTTCAACCCCGAGACGCGTCTGTAAGGAAGCGTGAAGTATACAAAACCGCGACCGTGAGGAAGCGGCCCATAGATTGATAATGAAAAACTGGTGCGTCCCCGATGAAAAATCGGGACTTTCTCGCACCACAATGAACAGACGATAAAATTATGGCCAAAACCGATACGTTTCAATGTAGTGTGATCACGCCGGAAGAGGCGGTGTTGGAATGCGAAGCACAGTTTGTCG
>CBDTZI010000204.1:0-6544 GCA_965364865.1 uncultured bacterium
AACCGGGTCAATTGGTTCTGTGCGATCAACTCATCGACAAAACCTTTCGACGAGCCGGCACTTTTTTTGACGACGGTATAGTGGTTCACATCGAACTGGCTGATCCGTTTTGCCCCCAACTGAGAAAACGATTAACCCAGGCCGGTGAAAGCGTAGACACGACCATCCATCACACCGGGACCTATGTGTGCATGGAAGGGCCGCAATTTTCGACGCGGGCGGAATCGCAAATGCATCGCCAGTGGGGCGGAGATGTTATCGGAATGACCTGCATGCCCGAAGCGAGGCTCGCACGCGAAGCGGAAATCTGCTACGCCCTGATCGCCCTGCCTACCGATTACGACTGCTGGAGGCCCGCAGACGCCCACCAGGAGCACGATACGATCCTTGAGAGCGTCCTGGAGAACCTCAACCGGGCGTCTCGCAACGCGATTGAGCTGATCCACGAGACGCTGAAACGGATGAAAACCCCGCTTTCGGATTGCCCCTGTCAGGAGTCGCTGAAGCTGGGAATCTGGACGGATCGCACGAAAATCGTACCTGAGGTGCGGGATCGACTGGAACCTCTGATTGGCCGCTATCTCGCCGATAAACCATAGGACGAGCTATAATGTATTGAGTAGACAGGTGTATATCGGTGATAGGAGGACGGATGTTACGTCGCAACCGAACAATCAGTTTTTTATCAACCCGAGGTGTAATGCCCCTCTTCGCGTTAGCCATGTTGGGTATTTATGTAACGGATGAAATTTTCGCAGCTGCCCCTGTTGCAAAAAAAGCCAACGCCCCGGCTGGTCTTCGCGCTGACATCGATAACACCGACGTCTACCTGAACGACAGTTTCGAGGCCACCGACGCGCTGCATCAAGTGTCGGGATTGATCCGCCGTAATCGTTGGAGCGATGCCGCCTCACTGTTGCAAACCACTTCGGATCGTCTGGGTGATAAATTGATTCGTATCTCAGCGGGTCACTACGCGGGGTTGCAGGAACACATTCACCACCTGATCGCAAAATGGCCTGCGCAAGGCATCGCGTCCTATCGCATGCTCTACGAGCGCGAATTGAAAAACGAGCTTTCCTCCATCACGCGTCAACACGACGTCACGAAACTTCTACCGTTGTTCGATCGATACTTTTGCACACGACAGGCGGGTGAGATGGCGGATACCATCGGGCAATTAGCCATCGAGTCGGGTGACCTGTCCATGGCGGAATATGTCTATCAACGGGTGTTGGATCATCACCCCGACGCCAAAGTACACGCACAAACCTATCGCGCACAGCTGATGATCATCGCATCCATGAGAAAGAACAATCCTCACATTTCGGATCAGGACAAAAAAACGCAGCGGCCCTGGATGGGTAAACCACAAACCCTCTCGGAGATCGTGTCGCATATCCAGAAAAACTTTCAACCCGTTCACCACAACATAGGTCCAGACGATTGGCCGATCTTCGGTGGCGACGACACACGCTGCCGAAAAACATCAACCCAGGTGGATGAGCTAGGACTGCTGTGGAAGTATTCGTTTAACAAAAAGAATGGGAACCCGCGCGACTCATCCAATCAAGAACCATCCTCTTCGGATTATAACCTTGCACGAAAATTTACGCTTCACCCGATCGTCAGTGACGGACTGGTGGTGATCCAGAATACCAGGGAAATAGTGGCGATTCACATCAAGACCGGTGAAGTGGTGTGGAAATATCTGCCCGACGATCAGGCGGCGGAAATGGATTATCTCGACGACCGCCTCAATGGTTGGGATGCCGTAACGATTCACGATGGCCGCGTGTATGCCTCGCTGCCGGGTGACGCCATGCCCTATTACAGCTACGACTCGACACGCAACCCGCACGAATTAATCTGCCTGGATGCAAAGAATGGAAAAGTTCTCTGGCAGTTAAGTCAACACGATTTTGAAGATCGATTTTCGGAAATCCATTTTGATTCTTCGCCCATCGTACGACAAGGTCATGTATATATCGTCGGTCGGCGGCGGCGATCATTTGGCTTTGAGGATTGTTACCTGTTCCGCATCAACGCCATGAATGGAAAAGTAGAATCGCAAACCCATCTGGGCAGCGCCTCGACCGGTAGTTTCGGATCACATCCCGCGACCAAAGCAGCGGCGGCGTTACACGGCGATACCGTATATGTATGTTCCAATCTGGGCACGGTAGCGGCGGTGTCTGCCCATACCGGGATCGTTCGCTGGTTGCGTCTTTATGATCGTGACCGAGACGGAAACGGTGATCAACGAACGTCCAGCGATACCGATCCCTGGCGATTCCAACCGGTAGTATGGTCGGAGGATCAGATCGTAATATGGCCGACGGACTCTTCCAACGTCATGATCTTGTCTGCGGACGACGGCCGATTGTTAAAATCTGTTCCTGCGGAACTGTTGGGTTCCATGGAGATGTTCCTCGGCGTGCATAATGGTGTCATCTGTGGAGCGGGCAAACAAGTTTCCTGCTACGATTTGAACAACGACGAAGTGAGCTGGATTCAATCTTTTCCTGAAAGCTCAAAGCCGTACGGACTCGGCACATGGGTGGATGATCGATTGATGATCCCCACGACCCAGGGCATCAGCTCTTTTCAACTCACCGATGGTCAACGCAACGACATTTCATGGAACGCGGGTACGCGCGGTGGAAATCTGTTGCCTTTACCCGAATATATTCTGGTTGCGGACCACGAAAGCATTTCGGCTTATGTGAGAAAATCCGATATCTGGAAATCATTGCGTGATCAGATGACCGAGGCCCCCACCGATCCTGCACCCGCGCTGGAGATGGCGGAAGTCGCATTGCGCAGTGGCGAAATGAATGACGCACTCACAGCACTGAAAGAAGCGGATCGCCGAGCCAATCTGGATCAGGTTCAACTCCAGGCCGCCGTTCAACATCGGCTCTTTCAAGACGCGATCCATTTTGCAAATATATTGTCCGAGCGGGCTGCGTTACAAGATCACATACTCGATGACCTGTTTCACCTGGCTGCACAATACGCACCGGATATGGCCTCCAATCTGCAGTATCGACTGCGGTTTGCATCCCTGTTTGAAAACCAACAGAAACCCGCACGGGCCCTTCGGCTTTATCAACAGATTTTGCAGGATCGAGCGCTGCGCAATCTCCCGATTCAACCCTCATCCCCTACGTCACCCCTCGCGAAGGTTGAAGCGACGGATCGAATCGCCTCGTTAATCAACGACCAGGGTCGATCGATCTATCAGACCTACGAAACCCAAGCGAGCCAGTGGCTGGAAAGTGGTCAACAGGCGCTTGATATTGCATTGTTACAACATGTCGTCGATACCTTTCCCAATAGTTTGGCCGCACCACGCGCGATGATTGTACACGGCGAAATCGCCATCCAACGGGATCAACCCGTAGAAGCCGCCACGCTGTTTGCCAGAGCGTATCACCGTTACACCAAAGAAGTGGATCGACCGGGATTGCTTAAAAAAATCGCCGACGCCTACGAACACGCTGGCCGAAAGGAACATGCCTACCGCTGGCTGTCCAAAGCCGCCAACGAACATCCTAGTGTCACCTTTGAACACGACGGGCAGATGATGACCTTTCTGGCATACCGATCGCGGCTGGATGACATTCGTAATAGAATCGAACCCAAGCGACCCGACATAACGACTCCGATTAACAAAACAAACGAAAGATCATTTGGGCCAAAAACAACACTGCTTGAACCTCGATTCGCAGAGCATCCGCGCTCGTTTTGGTTGCAATACTATGTGTATACGGAAGAGGGTATCGTTGCAATGAATGCCCAGGACGGCAGCTTGCGATGGGATCAACCCGCGGATCTCCAATCACATGTGGAACTTCTGTTGGCGACAGAAAAATTCGCGCTGTTCTCCACACTGCAAAGGGTCATGGTGTTGGACGCAGAAAGCGGAAGAACGTTATGGAAAATCGGCAAAGACACCGAGCAACAAGACGCCGGGATTGACTGGGAAGCGCTCAACGTTTTCCGTAGCCACACCGTGTATGGAAACGTACTCATCAGCGTACACGACAACGGCGAAGTCTATTGCATCGATATAGAAAGTGGTAAAACGATATGGAAACAGGAGTATCATCCCGCGCCCAAATCAATTCTTTATGTCGCGGATCCCTGGGCGACTTACCATTATGTGCGGGATGGCAAAGTCGTGCTGGCGATGGTAGACCTGACCACGGGGAAGCGTACCCGAACCATCGATACAAATATTACCAGACCCGTTGAAGAAATTTTTTCCACCCTGGACGGTCAAATCGCTGTGGTCACGTCGCGCTCCATCACTTCGTACGACGTCGAGACCAGAAAAAAACGCTGGCACTTACGATTGAACGGAACCTTGCAGCGTGCCTCTCTGCTGCTCGACCTCGACGCGGTCTATTTTTCCCAGGACAATCGGGAAGTGCAAAAAGTCAGTCTTGAAGATGGAAGTTTGCTCTGGGAGACGGAACAATTGTTGAAACAGGGCGAAGACGATATGACCCTCCATAAGGTGGGAAATTACTTGATCGTCTCGTCGAACCATTCGGTCAACGCCCTGGACCCGGTCACCGGATTGATTCTCTGGAAAGGCACCACTTCTCAACATCCACGACTGATTTCGAGACTACTCACTCAATCTTATATAGTGGCTGTAGACCTTGAAAGCGGACTCGATCAAAAACAGAGCGTCGCCTATTTCTACGATCATCGAAATGCCAGTGGCGTCATCCCCCAGGGTGGGTCCGTACCGCTGGGCACGCTGGAAGATATCCGAGTCATCATGGCCGTCGATCGAGCGCTGCTGATCCAAACCGGCTCTACCATCCACCGCTACGCTCAACCATAAATACATCCTCCCCCCATAAGTAATTTGATGATAATCGGTTATCATCCGCACATGGAATTGAAAGATAAATTGTATTCCACCGTGTTGCTTCGGGGCTTGCGCAAACGATGTCCGCAATGCGGGCGTGGCCTACTATTTGAAAGTTGGTACACGGTTCATGATTCGTGCAACCATTGTCAACTGGATTTTGTGGCCAACCAGGCCAATACCTGGGCGTTCATGTATATTTCCACGGCGTGTTTAACCGGATTGATTGTGGGAGGGATGGTTTTTTTCCGACCGGAAAATCTTTTTCTGGGTCGAACCGCCATCGCGGTGCTCGCGATTGCGTTTATTGTGTTCACCCTGCCCTATCGCAAAGGCGTCGCGATGGCCTTCGAATATCTCGTCGAGTTGAAATGGTGCCATAACAAACAAATACATTTCCAACAAACGACAAAAAATCCAAATCCGCCGAAAAATGATTAGCTTTACTGGTCATGCTGGACGAATCAAGCGTCATCCGTTAAGACACCCCCTATGAATTGGCTGGCGCTACATCTCATTCCAACGCTCACCCGTCAGACAGAATCAGAAATGGTGAAACCATGGGTGCAGGATCCCGCGGGTTTGTTAGCCGTGTTGCTCGGCGTCCTGGCGATCATTTTTTACCTGTCGTCACATCCGATTACGGGGAAATTTTTCAAAATTGTGCCCGCGCTGGTGTTTTGCTATTTCGTACCCACCACGCTGACCACGCTCGGTGTGATCCCCAACGAATCCGAACTCTATAGCTGGGTGAAAAGTTTTATTCTGCCTGCCAGTTTGCTGTTGCTGATCTTGGCGCTGGACCTCCCCGGAATTATTCGACTCGGGCCTAAAGCGGTGATCATGTTGTTGGCGGGTACATTCGGTGTCGTCATCGGCGGACCTATTGCATTGTGGACATGTCAAAGCATTCTGCCTGCGCACTGGGCGCTTCCCTCCGACGCGTGGCAGGGACTCACCGCACTCTGTGGAAGTTGGATCGGTGGTGGTGCGAATTACGTTGCTCTGGGAGACATCGCTGGCGCATCGGATTCGATGATGGGTTTGATGGTGATTCCCGACGTGTTCGTCGCCAACATCTGGATGGGTGTGTTACTTTTTCTATCGGGCCGTCAGCACGAAATCGACAAACGCACCGGAGCGAACACACAGGCGATTCGCGACCTTGAACAAAGAATGACAGAATTTCAAGAGCGGGTGAGCCGTGTGGCTACGCTGCCCGATCTGATGATGATTTTCGCTTTAGGTTTTGTATGCAGCTGGTTGAGTTATAAGTGCGGTCAGTTTCTACCGGAAATTTCTTCAGAGGTGCATGGCACAATCATTTCTCATACCACGTGGAAATATATCATCGTGACCACCGTGGGCGTCATCCTATCGTTTACACGCGCTCGAAATCTAGAAGGTGCGGGTGCATCGAAAATTGGAACGGTCATGATTTACTTACTCGTTGCGTGTATCGGGGCGGGTGCAAATTTCAGAGAGATTGTCAATGCACCGGGGTTGGTCATTGTCGGATTCATCTGGATGTTTATACACATCGTTGTGCTGCTTACTGTGGCTAAGCTGATACGGGCGCCGATCTTTTTCGTCGCGGTCGGTTGCCTGTCCCTCCATGTCCTGCTTCCGCTCGAATACCACGGAATGAACGCCATC
>CBDTZI010000205.1:0-6504 GCA_965364865.1 uncultured bacterium
AGGCGAAACATTACGGCAACGTGATTTGCCGCTGCCGGGCGTTGGCGCGGCCGCTCCTAGGCCCAACCCTCGGATCCGTCATCAGTCCGCGCCGCTTTTCTTGGTCCCACATTTTTTACCGCGTGGTGCTTTTGCACCGGCTACGACGGCGGCCTCTTTTTTGCAGCAGCCTTTACCGCTAGATACAGCCGCGGCTGATGCGGTCTTTGCTCCACTTTTGCATTTCGCACAGGTGGCACAATCCTTGGGGTTCTTTTTGCAATCCGGGCAGGATGCACATTTGCCAGAGCAGGGTGCTCCAGCAGCGGCTACCGTAGCGGCGCTTTTTGTCTTACAGCCACCACAAGGTTTTTTGGAACCCGAAGTTGTTACGGCTGCGGCAATCGCGGAAGCGGCCCCTTTTTTCTTGCAGCAGGGTTTTGTACAACCGGCGCTTGCGGTTTTCGTCGAAGTCATGGATTTAAGAGCCGCGATCGCAGCTTTGTTTTTGCAGCAGTCAGGTTTATTGCAGCCCGTACCCCCGCAACCTTTTTTACTGCCACATCCTGCTTTTTTACCGCTCTTGCTGCACGGTGTTTTTGCAGAAGCCTTTGTAGTCGTAGCTGAGCGACCGTCATCTACCACTTTAACCGACGCTAGCGTCGCGCCTCCTTTTTTGGAGCCGCACTTGGAATCTTTGGGGCATGCAGAAGTTGTGGTTGCAAATGCAAACGCGGCTAGTAAGGCTGAAAGTTGAAAAATTCTGGAAGTCATAAATAGTCTCCTTGGGTTACCGGATCGAAAAAATTGAAGAGAGTCCCCGTTGGTTCGATCCTGTCATTTCCATGTACGGTTGAATTCACTCGCGGATGAGTATGAATCCATTATGTATTGATCTATCCCTGATATTCACAACGTGACGTACACGTTTCAGCCACGTTGAGTTGAGTTAATGGCGAAAGTTGGGGTTTCAGTCGAATCCAAATCCATCTCGCCAGGTTTTCCGCCGTCGGATTTTCCAATCCCTCCACTTCGTTCAAATAGTGATGATCCAACTGGTCTAATATCGGATCAAACCCTTTTTTAATATCGGCAAAATCAATCAGCCAACCCGTTTGCGGATCGATAGGCCCTTCGCAAATAATTTCGATGCGAAAACTGTGGCCATGCAATCGTGCACACTTGTGACCCGCCGGGACGTTGGGGAGGCGATGGGCGGCCTCAAACGTAAACTCGCGGATCAATCGTACCTGCGAACTCGCAGAAGATTGGCGATTCACTGTGTTACATTCTACAGGATTTGCTTCGCCAGTTCGCTGAATCATGTGTAACATTTCCGTCCCAAGAGCTATATTTCGTGTGTGATTCTCAAGTTGTATAAAAACAATTACGGTGCATTGTAACGATTGTTCGCTCAAATCACGAGAAAAATCTGACCGGATTTTGTATTTTTGTAGGTAGAGGTTCAAAAATGATTGATATCGCAGGCGAAACGGTTTGTCAGTGACCTTAATCACGTTTACCCGGTACCCAGATTTTTGGAGCTTCCGGTACGACTTGCAGCATTTCTAACTCGAAAATCAGCGTAGCGTCAGGCGGAATGGTCCCCGGTATTCCGTTCACCCCGTAGCCTAATTTTGCGGGAACCACCAGCACACGAACGCCGCCTTCCTGCATGCTCAACAATCCCTCTTGTAACCCGTTGATCAAATCGCCGACTTTCACCGTAGTGGATTTTTCCATTGAATCTTCAAAGATTCGACCATCCACCAACAGACCACGATACAACAGCTCAACCTTTTCTTGGGCCAAAGGCCAGGCACCCTGACCCACTTTCATATCGATATATTTTAGTCCGGTAAGTGATTCGACAATATCGTTGCCCGATTTATCTTTGTACTCTTGAAGCATGTCATCCGCTCGCACATTCTGCGGTTTTTGGTTTTCTTCGGCGATGGCCTGGGCTGCGTTACGATCGATTCTGGATAACATTCGCATGGCTCGGATGATCACGGGGACCATCGGAACCACGGCGCTTTGGCCGCCTGCGTATTTCGGGTGAGGCCCAATTTGTACATCACGTATTCGTTCGAGAACTTCGAAACCATCCACCACTTTTCCGAAAACGGTGTACCCCGCACCATCTCGTGGTAAATCCAGGTCGCTGTTTTCGTGCATGTTGATATAAAACTCGGCGACCGCGGTGTTGTGCAGATTGGGTTTTCTCACCATCCCCAGGAACCACTTGCTGTTGGATAGCCCGTTGTTCCATTCACTCAAGATGGGTTCACGCAACCCTTTCACTTTGGCTGTCAGGCGTCTGTCGTACTTGCCGCCTTGAATCATCGAATTGCGCAGGATGCGGTGAAAAATGGTGCCGTTGTAATAACCGGCCTGTACATAATCCACAAAATTCATCGCGGTCATCGGTGCCTTGGAAGCGTCCAGTTCGATGATAAACTGACCCAGGGTCGTACCCACCAACACCCTGGGTGTAAGCGTTGGCTCGCCCCCAGGGTCTTGATGAGTAACCTTTGTTTTCGGCATAACAGCTTTATCTGCAACGCAACCGCATGTAGCGATACACATGGCTACGATCATAAACGTACGATAGAACCGATTCGTCATGGTGTTAAGCACCTTATAAAGCTGTATTAATATACTTACTTAATTGAGATCAACTCTACATCAAACAAAAGCACCGCTTGTCCGGGAATCACGGGCGGGCTGCCTCGATCACCGTATCCCAGGTCCGGTGGGATGATGAGTCTGCGTTTGCCGCCGACTTTCATGGAACCGACACCCTCTGTCCAGCCACCAATCACGCGATTCAATGGGAATGTCGCGGGTGTGCCGCGATCCACCGAGCTGTCGAATTTGGTTCCGTCGGTTAACCAGCCGGTGTAATGAACTTCTACGGTATCCGTGGATTGGGGTGAACTTCCATCCCCTTCAGTCAGATCGACAAAGCTTAATCCTGATTCGGTTGTCGTCACTTGTTTACCTGTTTCCGATTCGACTTTTGCGATTGCGTCTTTCAATTCTTTCTCCAATTTTGATTTTGCGTTTCCAGCTGCGTCCTTTGCAGCTTGTTTTGCGGCATTGATTGCGACTTCCGCTTTTGAGCGATCGAATTCACTGATCAGTGTAACCGAGTTGATCAGAACGGGCTCAACCGGAACTTTTCCACCCGGAATGGTTGGATGGCTATGTACTGCAACATTTTTAATTTTTTCGACAATGTCCATACCCTCAATGACTTTACCAAATACCGCGTATCCAGCACCATCGCGCTGGGGTCGATCCAACGATCCGTTGTTTTGCACATTGATGAAGAACTGATTGGTTCCGGAATCAGGTTGGCCGCCCAGGCGAGCCATGGAAATCGTGCCGGTCACATTTTCAAGTCCGTTTTTCCATTCGTTCTTAATCCCGCCACGCATACCCGCGGTCTTTTTTTCCGTGGTGGTAAAACCGCCACCCTGAATCATGAAGTTGCTCATGACGCGGTGGAAAATCGTACCGTCGTAGTATTTGTCTTCGGCGTACTGGATAAAATTAAGCGTGCTGATGGGTGCCTTTTCCGCATCCAGCTCAATAATAATGTCACCCAGGGTGGTGGCCATTTTAACTCTGGGATGAAGTGGATCAGATTTCACTTTATCCTCTCCTCTGGCAGAAGTCAGGCCGACGGTCATCGTCAACCCCAATGCCAACAAAGTCATAGTCCTGCGTAAACGATTCATATTTGGTCCTTTCCATATTCATTATCGTAGTGAGACAGTGTCAGGCCGATAAGCCCCCCTCCTGTATGGGTTCGTAAAATCCAAGCACGAACGAAACAGCATAGCGCCGGATCAACACTAATGCAACCCATAGAACGTGACTGACGGCCTGGAATAGCGATTGCGGTAACGTTATCAGACCGTAAAATCACCCCCATTGATTGAGTGAGGGAAATAATCGGACGTAATCGATTGGTCACGTATGGCTGAGCACAGCACAGTTACAAAAACAGGCGGATTTTCGTTACTGCGAAACCGCAATTTCGTTTACCTCTGGTTGGCGTACGCCATCAGTGCGATCGGCGATCATTTGTCGGAAATGGCACTTCTCAAGACGCAGCATGCCCTGAGTGTCGATGTCGATATTACCCCGCTTACCGCGCGTATGACGTTTATGTTTTTTGTACCCTTTTTCGTGCTGGCGGCGGGCACGGGTTGGCTGGCGGATAAGTTACCTCGGCGAGCGGTGATGGTCACTGCGGATATACTGCGTTGTGTGGTCCTCTTTTCGTTTGCCAGGTTGATTGGCTGGACGCAGGATTGGGGCACCTGGGGTCCGTTCGTTCCGCTGTTGATTGTGGGAATTTTTGCGGCGATGTTTTCGCCCGCGAGACAGGCGCTACTGCCCACCTTAATTCGCTCGGATCAACTGGTGCGAGCCAACGGTTTAATCAGTGGCCTGGGAATTATCGCCACCATGATTTCGGTGGCGATGAGCGGTTACCTGGCGGATCGTTACGCGCCCACTTTCGCATTCAGGATTGACGCGATTACTTTTTTGCTGAGTGCGGTTTTTCTGTTGTTGATCAAACCACCTCAGTTGCATGTTGAAGATTCAAAAAAGAAAGAGAACACATCGCCGCTCAAGGAACTGGCAGACGGCTTTCGATATATCAAATCCCACAGGCATCTGAAAGAGTTGCTGATCATCGCTTCGATCGTCTGGTTTTGCGGGCCTTTGGTCAACAGCGTGATCCCTGCGATTGCCAGAGATGTTTACGGCGGCAGCTACGCGACGATCAGCAGTTATCGTATTTTTCTGGGTGCGGGTTTTGTCGTGGGTGCGATTTTGATTTCGATTTTAGGCGACGCGCTGCGTAGTGAAATCGCAATCACCTGGGGACTGCTCGGTATATCGTTGAGCATTTTCATCTTTGCCCTGTCCGTATTCCTGCCCTTTGATCCTTCCGTGCTTTCAAGTATTGGAGCTGTGGGTGTCACGTTGGCGGGCTTGTTTGCGGTCGCCGTGATGGCCAGTTTTGATTCACTCATGCAGCGTACCACGGCGGATCGATATCGAGGACGAGTGTTCGGCGTAAAGGATTTGTGTACAACCGGTGCGCTATTGGTGGCGACGGGATTACTCGGCGTACCGCAATGGACACGCGTGGACCGATGGGTGGGTTGGATTTTATTGGCGGTCGCCGTGATCAGCCTGATCGCGGGTTTGTGGACCATGAAGGTTCGCCTGCGAAGGGGGCCACACAGTCCCAAACTGAATTACCTCGAAAATCTTAATGAATTCATATCAAAATTCTGGTGGGGCTTGAAACGAGTCGGTCCGTGCACCGTGCCTCGAACCGGAGCTGTCATCGTAACTTCCAACCATCGCAATTCGATTGACCCGCTGGTGCTGCTGGCGGGGGTGCGCTACCGAATTTTGTCGTTTATGATCGCCGCGGAATACGTGAACTGGCCCATCGTTCACTATGTGATCGCCGCTGCGGAATGTATCCCCGTACGTCGAGGAACGCGCGAGACCGGGCCCACCAAACAGGCTTTACGTTTTTTAGAACAGGGCCGGGGACTGGGGATTTTTATCGAAGGAGGCATTGTTCGACCCGGTGAAACGCCGAAACCTAAAGATGGCGTAGCCATGCTGGCGCTGCGAACCGGTGCGAAGGTGATTCCGGCTTATATCAGCGGCGTCACTTATCGTGAAAGTGTAGTCCTCGGCTTGCTGACTCGACATCGTGCTCGTGTACGGTTTGGCCCAGCGGTGGATTTGAGCGAATTTCAACATGACCCCAAAAATCGCGATACCATTCGAGCTGCGACTCGTAAAATTCACGAAGCGATCTACGCGCTCTCGACGGATGGGTACACGCTGCCCGCTGAAACGTCATCTATCGAGCAGGATTAACCGGATACGGAATCATCACCATGAGTAACAAAGAACAAAACCCAGCAGAAAATCAACCGTGGGCCCGATACCAGCAATATCTCTGCTCGTGTGATGAGATCGAGTTGGAACTGGATGTCTCACGAATGAAATTTGAAGATTCGTGGTTGACGTCGATGGACGAGCGGATGAGTTCGGCGTTGCGGGCGATGGATGACCTTGAAAAAGGCGCGATCGCCAACATCGACGAAAATCGGAGGGTGGGCCATTACTGGTTGCGAGATGCGAAGCTGGCCCCCGACGATGCGATTCGCCATGAAATCGAAATCACGATCAGCACCATCAAAAAATTTGCGGATGACGTTCACAGTGAAAAAATAAAGCCACAGCGCGGGGATGGATTTTATGTGGTGTTAGTCATCGGAATTGGGGGTTCCGCCCTGGGATCGCAAATGCTATACCACGCACTCAGCGGCTCGGATGATGCGATGTTGGTCTATTTTCTGGACAACACCGACCCCGACGGAATTGATCGAGTGTTGCTGGAGCTGGACGACACGCTGGAGCAAACGCTGACGCTGGTTATTTCCAAATCCGGTTCCACGCCGGAGACTCGAA
>CBDTZI010000206.1:0-6388 GCA_965364865.1 uncultured bacterium
CCGGTAAACAGATGGCCATCGACGCCGACTTGAACGCCGGCGTGATTACTGATGAAGAGGCCAAGCAACGCCGTGAAGATATCACCCGCGAAGCTGATTTTTATGGTGCGATGGATGGTGCCAGTAAATTCGTTCGGGGTGATGCGATCGCGGGCATTATCATCACGGTGATCAACATCCTGGGTGGTATTTATGTCGGACTGGTTGAACAGGACATGGCGCTCGGCGAAACCTTGCGAAAGTTTACGATCCTGACCATTGGCGATGGCCTGGTATCTCAAATTCCAGCGTTTATTGTGTCGCTGTCCGCCGCGATGATTGTGACGCGCTCGGCGGAAAAGAAAAGCCTGGGTGATGAACTGCTGGGTCAGCTTACGTCTCAACCCATTGCCCTGGCGATGACCGCCGGTTTCCTGACTGTATTGGCGTTGACCCCGCTGCCCAAGCCTCCGCTTTTGTTGCTGGCTGCTTCCATGGGAGTGATGGCGTTTGTGTTAATGCGAAAGGAGAAAGTGGCCGTGGCTCAAGCCGTGGCAGCCAAGAAAAAACCCGCCTCCACGACGGAACGGGTGGAAAGCCATCTGACACCCGACCCGATGGAACTCAACGTCGGATACGGTTTGATTAAACTGGTGGACCGCAAGCAGGGCGGCGATCTACTTGATCGAATTACAAATTTGCGAAAACAGATCGCTCAGGAATTGGGGATTGTGGTTCCCCCGATTCGTATTCGCGATGATATACAACTTCAACCCAATCGATATCGCGTGATGCTACGCGGTTATGAGATCGGAGAGGGTGAAGTCATGCCGGGTCATCTGATGGCTATCGATTCCGGTATGGTTTCCGAAAAAATTTCAGGGGTGGATGCGAAAGAGCCCGCGTTTGGCCTGCCGGCGTTGTGGATCGCGGACGATCAGCGACACACAGCCGAGCATCGTAATTACACCGTCGTGGAACCCACCAGTGTGATCGCCACTCATTTGACAGAAATCGTCAAGCGTCATGCGGATGAATTGATGACCCGCCAGGAAGTCAATCGACTGTTGGATCATCTTCGTGAACGTGCAGCCAAGCTCGTGGAAGAGGTGGTCCCCGAAGTGATCAAACCGGGTGAGATTCAACGCGTACTGCAGGCGCTTTTGCGTGAACGCGTTCCCATTCGTGATCTGGAATCGATTGTAGAATCCATTTCTGATATTGCGCTGCGTACGAAAGACACAGAAATTTTAACCGAGTATGCCCGTAACGCGTTGGCGCGTTCTTTGTGTCATCAGGCTAAGGGCGATGACGGAAAAATTCATTGTATTACTTTTGATCCCTCGCTGGAGGAATTAATTGGAAAACATCTTGAACGATCTGATCGGGGTACGGTGTTGACCCTGCCGCCGGTGTTACAGACGAAAATTGTTCAGGGAATACGCGAGAAAATTGAACAGGCCTCTAGCGCGTTGAAAGGTCGAACGCCGGTGATGTTAACCCCGCCGCAGATTCGACCCTGGGTGCGAAAGATGCTCGAAGTGCAGTTGCCGATGGTTTCGGTGATGTCCTATAACGAAGTGGTTCGTGGATTCGAGGTCGAATCCCATGGAGTAGTGGTGATTACGGATGAAGCTTAGAACTTTTCATGGTACAACCATGGCGGAAACTCTCGAAAAGGTGAAACGGGAGTTTGGTAAGGATGCGGTGATTCTCAACACACGAACGACGCCGAAAAACGGCGTACTCGGATTGAGGGGGAAACCTCGCGTTGAAATCACAGCCGCCAGACAAATGTCAGATTTACCCGAACAGCTCAAACGAGGTACGCTTCCGGTGCGGTCGGATCGCGCGACGAAGCCGGCAACCGCGGCTGAAACAGGGAACCCGAGGCAGATCAAATCCTCTTCCACGCGGGAGATGATACCGGATCGATCCTTGTTTTCGGAAATCAGCGATTTGAAAAAGATGGTGAGTGGTCTTGTGAAAACATCGAATCGTCCTCATCGTGAAGCTATTCCGGACGATCTGGTAGAGACCTATCAGCATCTTATCGAAAACTCAGTGGCTGACGAATTGGCGACAGAGATGGTTCAGCAGGTTCATCAACAACTCACGGCGACGCAGCGGTGTGATTCCAAAATGGTTCGTGAAACGTTGTCATCGCTGATGGGTGCCATGATCCCGCCCTCATCTCCGATTCAACTCACAGCCACTTCTCGACCCACCATGATTGCGTTTGTCGGTCCTACCGGAGTGGGAAAAACCACAACCATCGCTAAACTGGCAGCCAATTTTTGTTTACGGGAACATCGTAAGGTGGGGTTAATCACACTCGACACCTATCGAATCGCTGCGGTGGATCAGTTAAAAACATACGCACAGATTATTGATATACCCATTGAGGTGGCGATGTCCGTGGATCAATTTAAGGATGCGGTCGCACGAATGGCAGACAGAGATGTCATTTTGATCGATACCGCCGGGCGATCTCAGCGTGATCTGTCCAAATTGCACGAGCTGCAAAAATATTTTGATGCGGTTAAGCCGGACGAAATTCATCTGGTGCTTTCAAGCACCTGTGGCGAAAAAGTGCTGACCGATACGATCGATCGATTTACGCGGCTGGGTTTTGATCGCGTGATCTTTACCAAGTTGGATGAAGCCATCGGACTCGGTGTGATTCTTACTTGTTTACAAAAGGCCAAGGTGAAGCTGTCGTACATTACCACGGGCCAGGATGTGCCGGATGACATCGAGGTGGGGCGCAGGGAGAGGCTGACGGAGCTGATTCTTGCAAATGAAGTGAATTCATTCGGCGAGAAAATTTCACAGCCGGGTGAAACGTATGTTGGAATGGACCATTAACAGAGTATGAGGCAACACACAGCAGTCACTATGATAATGAAGTGACGGGAGAGTGGGGTGTGATATGGCACAACCTGTACAGTCGTCCTGTAAACCAGATCAGGCGTCTCGATTAAGAAGGCTGGTACGGCGTCGTAAGTCGGATGCACTAACGATTTCAGTGTTGAGCGGCAAGGGAGGCGTGGGCAAGACGAACATCGCGGTCAACTTATCGGTTTGTTTATCTGGCGATGGTCACGACGTCGCGCTGGTGGACGCAGACCTGGGCTTGGCCAACGCGGACATCCTGTTAAATGTTAGACCTCGATACACCCTTTCACATCTGGTAACAGGCATTCGAAGCCTGGATGAGGTCGTTCAGCCGGGGCCCGGAGGCATCCATTTTATTGCGGGTGGATCGGGTGTTCATCATCTCGCCAACCTGTCTTCCTTCGAAAGACACAACCTGTTGCAACAGTTAAAGCAGCTGCAAAACAATACTGATATTATCGTCTTTGATTGTGGGGCGGGTGTTTCCAGTAATGTTACAAGCTTTGCGCTGGCTGCGGATTGGGTCGTTGTGATTACGACGCCACAACCCACCGCCATCACCGATGCCTATGCCACGATCAAAGAACTTCACCGTGAAAGAAGCAACCATCGCATCGGATTGTTTGTGAATATGGCAGAGAGTCAACAGCAGGCAATTCATACTTATCAACGGGTCGCGGGTGTTGCGAAAAAATTTTTAAATTATTTAGTTGCAGACTGCGGCTATATGTTGCATGATACGACCGTTGAGCAAGCGGTTCAGGCGCGGTGCCCCTTTGTCATTCGTGATCCGAGTTCAAATGCAAGTGCATGTATCTCGGCTTTAGCGAGAACCTTGGTTCAAGTTCATCAGAACCAACGACGCCAAAGTGGTTTTTTGAAACGCGTAGCTGGCTTGTTTGTGTAAGCGAAAAGATGTACTCTCTTTTAGAGTGTCGTGGTCGTGGCAAGGATGTCGGGCTGCAACAAAGAGGTTTCGCTGAATGGTGGTTGTTCACGGATGAACCGTCGCAAGTTTTTCGTTGAACCACAACCAGGATAGGATAATTTATTATTTTTGCGACAAGGATGTTGCACGAATGATCGCACGCTATTCCGGCGCTACGCTTGGTCTACTTGCCTTCACCATAGTCGTTACGGCTGGGTTATTCACACAAAACCCGATGACCGTGACGCTATCCCGCAGCATCTTCGCATTGTTTACGTTCTGCCTGTTGGGCTATGTCCTGGGCGGCGCGGCGCAGATGGTGGTGAATGAAAACACCCGTCAGCGAAAAACGAAGTTTAGAGAAAAATTACAGGAAATATCTGCCGTCAAGGATGACGCAGAGTTAAAGACGGAGGCTGAGGTGGACAAAACCAGCCCTGTCGGTACTTAACGATAGACGCGGGCGATGACTCGATGGATTCAGACATTGAGTGGGTTGGGTGATCTTGTCGCATTACCCGGTGGTTTCGCCGAATCGATCGTCACATGCACGGAAGCGTAAAGGAGTCAATGGAATGAAGGCCACGAAAGGCAAGCCGGACATCACGCATATTTGGGTGAAGTACAAGAATACGAAGGATCAGTCGATCCGAAATTTTCTGATGGAGCGGTTCCTCCATATCGTGAAATACAACTCAGAGCGCATCGCGGCCAAACTTCCCGATGAGATCGAAAACGACGACTTGATGTCGGCGGGCATCTTCGGTTTGATGGATGCGATTGATGCGTATGACCTGGGTCGTGGCGTGAAATTTGAAACCTATTGCGCACCGCGTATCCGTGGTGCGATCCTGGACGAACTTCGTAGTATGGACTGGGTTCCGCGATTGGTACGAAGCCGGGCGAACAAGCTGGATCGTCTCACGCGTACGCTCGAAGCCAGGTTTGGTCGAAGCCCCACCGAAAGTGAACTAGCTTCCCAGATGGAAATGAACAAAAAGGAATTCCAGAAACTGTTGAAGGATGCCACCGCGGTTACGCAAATATCTCTTTCTCGAAAATACAGTGAAACCGATTCCAGCAAGGACGTTTGCGAGATTGACGTTATCGAAGACAAGCGAGGCCGAGACCCCGTACGCGATATTCAACGTAAAGATTTGAAAGATTTGATTACTCGCGGTTTGACCCGCGCCGAACGATTGATTCTGATCCTTTACTATTACGAAGAAATGACGATGAAGGAAATCGGCATGACGCTTGATCTTTCGGAAAGCCGCGTTTCGCAGATGCACTCCTCCATTTTGAAGCGACTCAAAGAACAGTTGATGACGCGTCGTAAGGAGCTTGTTCACTAAGGTTACTTACGACTTGGTAAATAATTCGTTTTTTGCATAGTGATTCCAGCTATTGATGCTGGATTTACGAATGGGATGATTTCATGGCGGAGATGCCATCAAACATACCAGCTTCCGCCGCCCAGGCTGGGTTTCAGGCTCACGAAGTCAACAAGGAACGTGAGGCTCGGAAAACCGCAAAGTCTCAAACAGCCAGTAATCAGCTCAAAGCGCTGAACGAGACAAACGGGGTCGTGGACACGACCGATACGGATACCGCGATTTTCTCGGATGCAGAGGGTACGGGAAGCCAGGGTCGAGCCTTTGAGGAAGAAGATCAGGAACTCACGTCGGATGAGGATAAACCACAAAACGGCATTTCCACCGACATAGAGGGCCAGCAACATCTCGATCTCGAAGCCTGATCGACATGGCTACGAATATCTTATTCATCGCCTGTTGTGTTGCAGGTCGCCTCGACGAACCACGCCCTGGAGTGGATTTCCATATCAACCTCACCGTCCTTCAATCACAAATTACAAACTTTCTTGACAAATCACGTTATAAGCTTAAATAATAGCTTACAGAGTGGCTTACCACTTTGTATGGGACCGGTGTTTCTACAAATACATCACAACAAGTACTTTTCAACAGAAGGGAAATAGGATGGCTGCAAAGCCCTGTGTCGACAAACTACACTCGCTGGTTGAATACCTGGACAGCCTGAGCGAAAGAGCCACCATCGAAGAATTGCAAGAGCAGCTAACGAATTTAGACATCAAACTGGAAGATGTTTCTGATCATCTTCGATTCGGTGAAAAAAATTACTTACGCAATCTTGTTCATGAGGGGCCATGGTATCATCTACTGGTGATCTGCTGGCGAAGCGGTCAGCGAAGCCCCATCCATAACCACGCCGGGTCTACCTGTGGTCTTCGTATTTTAAGCGGCGTCGCCACAGAAACTCGATTTGAAACCACCCCCAGCGAATTAATCAAAGCGGTCGGTTCGAGTGATATGTCTGTGGGTGAATTAGCCGTGACACAGGACAGTGAAATTCACCAGGTTTCCAACCTGCAGACCGAGGGAACGGATCTGGTCACGCTACATATTTATTCACCACCCCTGTTGCGTATGGACACCTATTCTCTGACGGATAGTGCGATCGGTGAATACAAACCATTGTTTTATGAATCGGCTGGCAGCGGAATCTAAATTACAGGAACACATTTGACCTCCGAAGCACCCC
>CBDTZI010000207.1:0-6341 GCA_965364865.1 uncultured bacterium
GGGCGGAGCGAGGCAGAACACATCGGTCGACGCGATCGGTTTCGCGCCCAGACCGCAACCCATGATATCGCGAATGCAGCCGCCGATACCGGTAGCAGCTCCACCGTAGGGTTCAATCGCCGAGGGATGGTTGTGTGTTTCCGCTTTGAACGCGATCCCCCAGTCATCGTCGAACGCGATCACGCCGGCGTTATCCACGAACACGGACAAGCACCAATCGCGATTGAGTTGGGTCGTCGCTCCGACGATGGTTTCTTTGAGCAGGTTGTCAAATTGTACTTCGACGTTACCGCTTTTGCCAAAATCATCGCCTTTGTATTCGATCGCGCTTTTTAAGGTTTTGTGTACGCAGTGCTCCGACCAAGTTTGGGCAAGCGTTTCGAGTTCCAGATCGGTGGGTTCACGATGAAGTTTTTTGTAATAGTCGCGAATGGTCTGCATTTCTTCGAGCGTGAGAAACAGATGGCCCTCGCGAGAAAGTTTCTTCAACGCGTCGTCATCCAGTTCGCGAATCGATACATGTCGCAATGAAAACGCAATTTTCGGGGGTGTGGGAAACTCGTCACGAATCGTATCCTGTCGATCAAAGCCCTGAACGTACCACGATTCGATACAATCATTGGCTAACACCTTGGCGGCGATCTGATCCAGTTCGTCCGCGTTTGATGCCCCGAGGATGTTGTATCGTCGTGCGGTTTGCACCACATTGATGGTTGCGGAGGATTGTTGTGCACGAAGGAGTCGCTGTGCAGCTTGTTTCGCAGAAATCGCAGCGGGGTTCATCACGCCGGGTTGACGCTGAATTTCGATGGAGGATTCGCAATCGTCGCGGCGAGATAATCCTGGTCCAAATGTAAATGTCTCCGCCACCGGATCGGTCAGCAACTGTGTAGCCAGGATTTTGACGTCCGATTCGTCGAGCGATCCCGATAACAGGTATATTTTGCTTGTCGAGACGCCTTCGACGTGATCGAATCCGACCTGTCGAATGTCGGCGAGCACTTCGCGCGCGTGGCCATCGAGTTGTGGGGTTCGGGGTTTAATCCGTACATGCCAATGGGATTGGCGCTGATCGTGATCGTGGGGCATATTCAGCGGCTGGAGTTTGTGTCTATTTCGATTTCATCCTTAGCGTTTGACCGCTACGAAGACATAATATATCGCCGATTTGATTCTTTCGCCAGTCCGATTATGGTGAGGTGCGATGTGTTGGTCGTTTACCCGCAAACCGTACACGTTTTCAAGACCAGACAGGAATTCACAACCTTATGTACATGCGATTTGCATCTTCCATAGCTGAAGCAACCGATGTGGATCAGGCGATCGAACAATTGCTTGAACCGATTGATGCGCGTGTTACTCCGGGGATGGTCGATCTGGCGTTATTATTTTCGACGGGTCATTTTGAGGATGACCTCCCGAAAGTGCTTGATCGCGTTTGTGAACGACTGCCCTCGTCGGTTGTCCTTGGGTGTACGGCGGAGGGTACCATCGGCGTGGATCAGGAGTTGGAACGCACCCCTTCGATGTCGCTGCTGGTGGCGTCGTTGCCCGATGTGAACATCCGACCGTTTTATATGAAGCAGGAGCAATTGGAAAACGCCTTCGATCAGCACGACTGGGAACGGATGGTTGCGGTGGCGCCTGAAAGCAAACCGATCTTTATTGCACTGGCTGATCCGTTTCGTTTTTCGGTTCATGAATTTGTCGATCAGATCAACGAAATGTTTCCCGGTTCGCCGCTGGTGGGGGGGATCGCATCCGCCGCCCATGAGCCGGGTCAAAATCGACTTATTCTTAACGGCGATATATATCACGAAGGATTGGTCGGAGTGGCGCTGACGGGTCGCTTGGTGGTGGATACGGTAGTGTCACAAGGTTGTCGCCCTATCGGTAAATCGTTTGTCGTGACCAAGGGGGATCGCAATATCATACGCGAACTGGGTGGAATGCCTGCGCTGGAACAATTGCACAATGTGTTGGTGGATTTGTCGCCGGAGGATGAGCAGCTGGCGAAACAGTCTCTTTTTGTGGGTAGTGCCATAGACGAATACAAGGAAGTGTTTACCCGGGGTGATTTTTTGATTCATAACATTATCGGGGTGGATCGAAAAAATGGTGCGATCGGGATCGCCGGTCCGGCTCGGGTGGGTGCGACGGTACAGTTTCATGTTCGCGACGCCGCCAGTGCGGATGAGGATTTGCAGTCCTTGCTGGCTCCCCATCACGGTCGAGATGTAAAGGGTGCGATGCTGTTTGGATGCAATGGTCGTGGTACGCACATGTGGCCTGCGCCCGGCCATGATGTCGGCGTGCTTCGAGAAAAATTAGGCGACGTGCCGGTGGCTGGGGCGTTTTGTGGCGGTGAGTTTGGCCCGGTCGGTGGTAAGAATTTTGTACACGGTTTTACAGCCAGCATTGCGTTGTTCAGCGAGCCGGAATAAATAAATGTAGTTGCGACTCGTGGTTACTTCGCCGACCCGACTATCCGCTCGGTGGTGGAATGATTCTGGAAATTTTGTTGTTTTTTCTACCATATGATTTTTTCTTCAACTCATTCAGTGTTTCGACCACTTCTATAGTATATGGATGACCTTCTCCGATATGCGTTTTGAGAATGTTTAATCCTTCCTGCAATAGCGGTTTCGCCTCGGTATATCGTTTGAGCGCGATATAATATCGACCCAATGTGCCGTTGGCGTAACCCAGATACCAACCTGATTTTTTCGGATTGAGTTCAAGAATATATATCGCTTCCATCAAAATGGGAGCCGCTGCGGCGTGTCCATGCTGCTGTCTCGTTAGCCCGGCAAGTGCTATTAAGGTACGCGCTGTATCAATCGGTAGTCCAGTCAATTCATTGATGGCGAGAAAAATTTCACGCAGTATGATCGCGTCTGCTGGTGATGAAAGCGTGCGCATGGTTTGTGCAAAATGGAGTAGTGTGTTCTTTTGATCAGGATGTTTGTCGGCCAGGTATTCGCACTGTATCGCGACCGACTCTTTGTATGTTTCTTCCGCTTCAACGAGATGGCCCCGTCGCCGTTGAACGGATGCGATGCTTCTTAATATGTTTGGAACCCACGATCGACCAAAGAGTCTGGGTGTTTTCGCAAGAACCTGTTGTAACAGTTGCTCCGCCTCGTCGTATCGTCCCAATTCTTTCAGTGTTTCACCATAATCTCGCATGCACTCCATGACAAATTGATGATCCTCACCCAGTAGTTTACGCGACATAGCCAGTGATTGTTCTAATAATTCAGAGGCCTGATGAAAATCGCGTTGAACGTATTTCATTCCCGCGTAACCGTGCAAACTTCTAGCATAGTCCGCGTGCTGTCCGTCCACCGTTTGCCGATACAGTTGATGCGATTCCTGATAGAGGTTTTCTGCTTGTTCCCAATGCGGCGGTTTTGCAGAAGTCCAGAGAGCGTAGGCCAATTCATTCTTACTGTCCGCGATGAGAAAATGGGATTGGCCGTATTGTTTCAATCGCGTAGCCAGAACTTCTTCCTGGATTGCGACCGCTACGGGCTTCCCCAATTCCGCCATGACCATGCCGAGCATCACCATGTATTTCTGCGTGTCGGGATGGTTCAAGCCGTGCAACTTTCGATTCATATCAGCCGCCACTCGTAAGTGTTCGACGGCTTCTTGTTTTCTCCAAATGGTTTCGTAGGCGCACCCGATCGTATAATGCAACGAAGCGGAGGCTTCCGGTTCATCTGTAAAATATTCGGTTAATTGATTTGATGCATAATCAAGCACTTCTGAAAGTGTTGCGTCGCTTCCCAGTCGCTGAGAACTCGCCTGAAATAAAGTGTTCTGCAGGAATGAAAGCGTGTGTTGTGCACGCTGTGCTTCCATTTGTTCTCGTTGATATAAAACTGACATCGTAATGCCAAAAACGATCAGCATCACAATAAACATCACCGAAACACCAACGCCAACACGATATTGGTGTAACATTTTTTTCAATACATACCATTGGCTATCCCGTTTGGCTTCGATGGGTTCGCCAGCAAGATAATGCTGGATGTCGCGAGCGAGTTCGCCCGCGCTTTGATATCGACGATCACGTTCTTTGGACAAACATCGAAGCACGATCGTTTCGATTTCGTCGTCGATGCCCTGGGTGATCCGGCTCGGTTTCTCTGGGTCTACGGTGAGGATGTTATCCACGACATCTCGAATATTTCCTACGACATTGTATGGAAATCGATGAGTGAGTAAGTAATACAGTATGATTCCCAGTGAATAGACATCCGTGCGTACATCGATTTTTTCGGGAATGCCCTCCGCCTGTTCTGGGGATGCCCAGGGCAATGAGCCGACGAACTGTCCGGTCATGGTCATGTTGGTGATCGAATTCAAATCATCACCCAGTGAAGTGATCGCGGTCGCCAATCCGAAATCCAGCAGGTGAGGTTCGCCGCCGGGGTCGTCGGTACCCAGTGTTGTATCTGGTGTCTTGTTGAGTGTAATTTGAATGTTGCTGGGTTTTAAGTCTCGATGGATTACGCCGTTTAAGTGTGCGGCGTGAACGGTTTCACAAATATGAGCGAACAATTTTAGCTTCGCCCGGATATTCAGATGGTTTTGCTGGACAAACTGATCCAGTGGCTTTCCCTTGATGTAATCCATCACCAGATAAAAACGATCCGAAGATGGTGTTTCGTCTGCAGTGGAAATTTCAGGCGGATGATCGTGAGCAGAAAGGACACCGGTATCATAAATCGTGACAATGTTGGGATGTTTTAGGCTCGCTAATATCCGAGCTTCGCGTTGAAACCTTTGAAACCGATCCATTCCGGGAAACGGGCCATTCTCCATCACTTTGATGGCAACGCTGCGATGCGTAGCTTGTTGGGTCGCACGATAGACGACTCCCATACCACCCCGACCCACCATTTCGTGAACCGTATACCCCTTGATCGTGTCTGCATGAATAGTGGACAGCGGGTCATGAGGCGAAGAATTGTTGAAATCTAATCCAGCAATACGCGTATCCGATCGATCCGCGACCATCCTGGCCTGCTCGGCTAATTGCAAGGATTGAAGTTGCTGTTTTAATTCAGGCAGTAATTGCGGATGGGTCGCGATTATATTTTCATCGCTGAGATCTTCACCGTTGTGACGGCGTAATGCGACTTCCTCAATCACGCTCAGCAATTGAGCTTCTCGCGAACTCGATGGCGATGGATCAGGCGTGTTTTTCATTAGCTGTCGTTTCTAACGCTATGCTTACTCGTCATTAAAGTCCAGTCGTTCAACTGCAGACTACGACCATACTATATACATAACAACATCGAGCGTGTCTGTGCTCTATGGGTTGTGTTATCGGTGCCTGCCCGATGGTCCGAGGTAGCGTGAGCCACTACCCAGAAAATTACGTAGCTGGTGCTTGGCTTTGTTGCAGATGTTATGAATTGCCCGTTGCGTTTTTCCCATAACCTCTGCAGCTTCTGCTACTGACCTGCCTTCCAGATAGACCATGCGAACCGCCTGTTGATAATGTTCAGGTAATTGTATCAATACTTCGTTTAAGGCGTTTGTCGCTTCCTGACCGGCTACGCACTGGCTGGGTGTATCCACCGGACTCTCCATCAAGTCCAATAACGTGGTGACCGAGTCCTCCAGAGATCGACCTACGGAAGTGATTCCAACACGACCACCACCTCTTTTTTGAGTGCGTTGCGCTTTAATGGTGTTGCGTAGTAGACGAATGGCGATGGTCGCCACCCATCGATAGAAAGAATCTTCGCCGCGATCTTCAAACTGGTTCAGATAGCGATATACGTTGATCTGGGTTTCCTGCAAAATATCATCGGCGTCGATGACTGATTGAATGTCACGGGGAATTTTAATCGCAATGTGACGTTTGAGTCGCTGATGAACCTGCGTCAGCAAAACGGTAGTCGCTACACGGTCGCCGTTATTGGCTCGTTGTATCAGCTCTTTTTCGTGACCTCTATCATCCATGTAGAAATGTCCAAAACATATCTGACCATATCTTTCTCGCGCGGGCCTGCACGAGGATTTTAGTCTGTCATGGCTTGAAATCAAGTATCGGCATTCAAAAACCCCCCGACTGACACAGTCTACAGACAATTTGATTAATTCAATAGAGCGCGCTCCTGCCCGCTGTTGTTTATAGATTAGAACGATTGTCGTTCATCGAAAGATACCAGGGGCACGGCCTTGGGGTAGGCGGCTGCGGTTCGCCGCGACATGAATCCAAAACGTACTCGATTAATTCCATAGGAGTCTCACCATGACATTTTCACGAAATCATTATTTTATCCTGGCATGCATCAGCGGTGTGGTTGTATTTCAACATT
>CBDTZI010000208.1:0-6330 GCA_965364865.1 uncultured bacterium
GCCGCAGAAGAAACCGCTAGCGCCGTTTGTTCGATGGCATTAAGTTGTGCGATCGCATCGAGAATGTGGTCGGGCCTGACACGAAACTGTCTGGCTAATTCGTTGAGAATATCCGATGTGAAGATATTCTGTACGGTGGACAAATCCGGATTGTGACCCATCTCGCCAGCTTCACGGGATAAAAGAATCCAATCCATTTCGGTGATGGGCGTGCTGCCGCCACCCGCAGGATAACGCCAGTTCATCCCCATCGAAGACAACAATTTTGTCGCCGCGGAGGCGTTCTGTTGATCTCTTAATTTAATTTCACCGTAGTTGGAATGAGCGACATCGTAATTCGCACTGGTGGTGAGCATGCCCTGCAGGGCGCTGCCACCAACGAAAACGATCATCAACAAAGCCATAAATATAGCCAGGAGCTTCTTATTATGCTTGCGGAAAAATTTCATCATGATGATGTAAATCCTTTATTTTGAGTAGCTTAGGGGTCATTCCCCCATAAAAGCACAATATAGCCGAATCCATGTGAAATCAACCCATAAAGAGGAGGTCCGAAAAAAGGGTATATTTGACAGATCGCTCAGACCCTGTTAAATCCCGCCACCCTGCAGGGGATGAGGGCTATAATTGGACGTTGGAGAATCCGCTGTCCGGTGTCGATAAGGTATGGGCTGTGGATGTGGAAACGGGATATCTATATCCAGACCCTTGGAAAGCAGAAAAATCCATTGGCAAAAAAAACTAAAAAATCCAGTAAATCAGACCTGGCGCTGGTGATCGTCGAGTCACCCGCCAAGGCCAAGACGATCAATCGCTATCTGGGCACGAATTATAAAGTGATGGCCAGCATGGGCCATGTACGCGATCTGCCACCCCATGATATCGGTATTGACTTTGAAAACAATTTCGATCCCGTTTACGAGATTTTGACGAGTAAACGAAAAATCATCAAAGATTTGAGAAAAGCCGCAGAATCAGCGCACACAGTCTATCTAGCGACTGACCTTGACCGTGAGGGTGAGGCGATCGCGTGGCATCTGGCCCACGCGCTGGATCTTGATCTGGATCAGGCCAAACGGGTTGTGTTTAATGAGATTACGAAAACCGCAATCAAGCAAGCTTTTGATCATCCTCTCGAACTGGATATGGGCAAAGTCGATGCACAGCAGGCGCGGCGTCTGCTCGATCGGATTGTGGGATATCAACTCAGTCCGTTACTTCAGAGAAAAATTGGCAAGGGTCTTTCCGCGGGGCGTGTTCAGTCTGTAACGGTGAGGGTTGTGGTCGATCGCGAGAAAGAAATTCGGAAATTTATGCCGGAAGAATCCTGGCGATTGATTGGATGTTTTGCGACCGATCTTGCCAAAGCGGATAAACACAGCGAGGCCTGGAAAAAATTTCTCGACAGCGGGAAAGATGCCGGCACACCGCCAACGATTAAAAAGCGAAACGCCTGGTTATCCAAGCACGGCTGTTTACATGCAGAATTGGTCAAACTCAACGGCGAAACTTCTAAAATTACCACCTCGGATGATGCCAAAAAAGCAGCCGAAGCGTTAGGGTTTGTTACGGAGGAAGTCGATGAGCGGGATCACGAACTCTATAAAGACAAGGGATTAAAGACGGTCGTATTGCGTGGCTATACGGACACCAAAGGTGCGCCGACATTTACGATTAAAGATGTACAGAAAAAGAGCACGTCAAGCAAACCTTCTGCCCCGTTTACCACAGCGGTGATTCAACAGGCCGCCTCGACCACGTTGGGGTTTGGTCCGTCGCGGACCATGCGTGTGGCTCAGCAACTTTACGAAGGAATCGATCTCGGCGGAGAGGATGGTCAATCCGCGTTAATTACTTATATGCGAACCGACTCGACGAATCTGAGTAAGGATTCGATCGATGCGGTACGAGCTCACATTCAAAGCGAATACGGGGATCAGTATGTTCCCGACAAGCCCAATGTCTTTGGCAAAGCGAAACGCGCGCAGGAGGCCCACGAAGCGATCCGGCCAACGGATGTCACGCGCACGCCGGAATGGTTAAAGGATAAGCTTACCGCGGAGCAGTATAAACTTTACGATTTGATCTGGCGACGGTTTACCGCCTGTCAGATGACGCCGGCGAAGTGGGATAACACCGCTATTTTAATTTCTGCCAATGCCGATCAGAACGAGGCCATTTTTCGTACAAGCGGTCGGCGACTGGTGTTTGACGGCTTTACGCGTGTCATGGGCGTCGCAGACGGTGGGGATGTGGAGTTGCCGGAAATTCAACCGGGTGCGGAAGTGGCCCCGCTACAGATCGATCCACAACAGCAGTTCACATCACCTCCCCCGAGATATTCTGAAGCGTCGTTAGTGAAAAAATTGGAATCCGAGGGGATCGGTCGACCGAGTACCTATGCGGCGATTATTAAAACCGTGCAGGATCGCGGTTACGTGGAGCTGATTGATAAACGGCTTCATCCGACCTCACGCGGCGAAGTGGTGACCGAAAAACTGATAGCCCATTTTCCTGAAATCATGGATATAAAATTTACCTCTTACATGGAAGAGGAACTCGATAAAATTGAAGACGCGGACATGAAATGGGTCGAGGTGTTGAGCGAGTTTTACGATCCATTCAAAGCCTCGTTGGACAAAGCCCAGACGGATATGGAGCCGCTGCGTGCCGAACCTTCTGAGTATACCTGTAAAGATTGCGGAAAACCGATGGTCTATCGGCTGGGCAAGAACGGGCGTTTCCTTTCCTGCAGCGGGTACCCCACATGCAAAGTGGCCATGAATATTGACTCCGAGGGTAAACCCGTGGCGGATGTGGTGGCGGAAGCACCGTGTGAAGAATGCGGCAAGAAAATGATTTTGCGTAAAAGTCGCATCGGCCCATTTTTGGGCTGCACCGGTTATCCTGAGTGTCGCTTTACATTACCCAGTGACGAACACGGCGTTGCGCTGAAAAAAGTCAAAGCCGAGGACATCAAAGAAAAATGTCCGGAGTGTAGCGCGGACATGACGGTAAAATTTTCACGCGGTCGATCTTTCCTGGGATGCAACAATTATCCGAAATGCAAATCGACCATGCCTATCCCCGAAGGGTTGTTTGTTGAAAAACCCAAACCGATAGATGCGGGTGCTCGATGTGATAAGTGTGGACGGGCAATGGTGATTCGAACGAGTCGTCGGGGGCCTTTTTTGAGTTGCTCTGGTTTTCCTCGGTGTCGCAATGCGATGCCCAAGGAGAAATTAGAACATCTCTTAGCCCTGGAAAAAGAAGGAAAAATTCCCGACGCACCACCGGAAGGGGCTGGACGAAGCGGAAAAAACAACAATTTACCCAAAGATAAAAATGGCAAGGTGGACATCGCCGCACTGGGTCCACCGCCGCCAGGGTTTGCGTGGACACGAACCGGTCGGCCCGTGGTGGAGATTTGGCCCGAAGATGACCTGTCGTGTCCGGATTGTGGTGGTGAGGTGTTGATCAAAACGGGTCGCTTTGGACCCTATTTTGGTTGTACGCGATATCCCAAATGTTCATTCGTATCCAATCTGCGTGGAGCTGCAAAAAAACACGCCGAGGCAGAAATTCCCGGAGCGGTTAAACCCAAACCAATTCCCACGGACATTCCGTGCGACGAGTGCGGCGCACCGATGCTGATTCGCAAAGGTCGAGGGGATCAGTTTTTGGGTTGCAGCAAATATCCGAAGTGTCGATTCAGCAAGCCCTTGCCGGAGGGTGAAACCGCTGAATCGTTGGCTGCCGCGGTCAAATCGTAAATGCATCTCAACCCAAGCGTGACCCATTTTACAACGATCAGTGTGTAGATATGAAGAAGAGATTTTACAGTGTTCTTGGCGCTATCCTGGTTGTGTTGGGAGCTGTGGGTATGGTGGTGCCGCTGCTTCCTACGACGCCGTTTTTGTTGTTGGCGGGTTATCTGTTTGCCCAGAGCAGTGATCGCATGAACCAATGGCTGTTGACCCATCGCTTCTTAGGGCCATACATACATGCTTTTCGCAGTAATCAGGGTGTAACCATCACCCAGAAAGTACGAATCGGTATTTCGCTGACAATTACGATGGGGGTGGGTTTTTACTTTGCACCTGTCCAGGCCGTGAAATACACGGTGGCGGGGATATGGTTGTTCTGGTGTTTCATGTTGTATCGAATGAAAACGGCAGCATCACCGACGTTCATCGACCCATAAACGGGTGACATTCCTATTGTAGCTGAAATAGGCTATACTGCCCGGCTCGGATGATTCACAAAGCCAAAGAAGGGTAGTGCTAAAAGTCAAACATGACGGAACTTAACCACATACGAAATTTCAGCATCGTCGCGCACATCGATCACGGCAAAAGCACACTCGCTGATCGCATCCTTGAACATACGGGTGCCATCTCGAAACGTGAGATGCGAGCTCAATTTCTTGATGATATGGAACTCGAACGCGAGATGGGCATTACCATCAAAGCCAACCGGGCCACCGTTGCGTATACGCATGAAGGTCAGGAGTATATGCTCAATTTGATCGACACGCCGGGGCACGTTGATTTTCATTACGAGGTTTCGCGAGCACTGGCGGCGTGTGAGGGCGTGTTGGTGTTGGTCGATGCGACACAGGGCGTTCAGGCACAAACCGTGGCCAACGCCTATTTGGCGATCGAATCAGATCTGGAAATCATACTCGTCATCAACAAAATTGATTTGCCCGCTGCAATGCCCGAAGACATGGCGCTGGAGGCGGAACACATACTTGGACTGGATGCTTCGGAGGCGATATTCACCAGTGCGAAAACCGGAGCGGGGATTGAAGATCTTCTGCAGGCGATTATTAAAAAAATTCCGGCCCCCAAGGGCGATCCGAAGGGCCGATTGCGCGGATTGATTTATGACGCCAAGCCCGATGTTCATCGCGGCGTTATTTCTCACACGAGAGTCTTTGACGGAAGTTTCAAGCGCGGTGATCAGATCGAGCTGCTAGCTGTCGATCGAAAATATCTCATCACCGAAGTCGGAAAATTTACACCCAAGCCCACCGTCGTCTCATCGCTTAGTGCGGGTGAAGTAGGATATTTTGTAGCGGGGATCAAAACGCTGGCGGATGTGAACATCGGGGACACCATCACCCATTCCACACAGCCCACAGACAATCCGTTGCCGGGTTACGAAGCCCCGCAGCAGATGGTCTTTTGCGATTTCTTTCCTGGAGTGGGAACCGCGACCAATCAGCTTCGTGAAGCCATGGAAAAACTATGGCTTACAGACAGTTCGTTCACCTACACCACGGTGGGTTCGGATGCCCTGGGTATTGGTTTTCGTTGTGGATTTCTGGGTCTGCTTCACATGAAAATTATCCAGGAAAGACTCGAACGCGAAAACGATGTTACGGTTGTCCAGACCGCGCCAACCGTGACCTATGAAATTTTATTAAAAGATGGAAAGATCATTCGGATCGAAGCCCCCTCTGAATTGCCGGATATGTCCGAAGTGGATGAAATACGTGAACCGATTGTAGATGTGCAAATGATCATACCGGCGGATAGCGTGGGCACGGTGATGCAGCTCAGCATGGACCGACGTGGGGCACATAAGAAAACAGAATATCTTTCGCAGACCCGTGTGATGATGGTGTACGAAATTCCGTTGGGCGAAATTATCTATGACTTTTACGATAAGCTCAAGACCGTCACCAAAGGCTATGGTACCGCGGATTACGAAATGACGGGGTATCTGGTCGGCGATATGGTCAAAATGGATATCCTGGTAAACGGAGTCAGTGTGGACGCACTTTCGGTCATCGTTCATCGTGATAAAGCACAGCGGCGTGGACGTAATTTGATCAATCGACTGAAAAAACAGATCGATCGTCACATGTTCGAGATTCCGCTTCAGGCGGCGGTGGGCGCGAAGATCATTGCCCGGGAAACCATTCGTGCGTTTCGCAAGGATGTGACCGCCAAGTGTTACGGGGGCGACATTACGCGTAAGCGTAAATTGCTGGAAAAGCAAAAGGAAGGTAAAAAGAGGATGAAAGTGGTGGGGAATGTGGCGATTCCTCAGGAGGCGTTTATGTCGATCCTGCAGCCCGACGAAGATTAGCGTTGTCTGGGAGGCGGATCACCGTTAAGCGTGTCTGGAGTGTCGGAGTGGGAAAATGAGGCCCTGAGACGTGGAAAACCTGCCGTTCATCGAATCGATCGCCGCACAAAATGAGGCGATATTCGTTTTCTGGATCGCATCTATTCGTTAAAAATCGATTTGATGCGCCCGGGAGGACTCGAACCTCCAACCTACTGGTTCGAAGCCAGTTACTCTATCCATTGAGCTACG
>CBDTZI010000209.1:0-6326 GCA_965364865.1 uncultured bacterium
GCTGTCCGTACCATTGGAGCGTTGGACGCAGCCGATGTCCATGCACAGTCAATTCGCAATCGATTATTACATTTCGTTTGTGTTGATGCTTGCGTTGGCGTTTGGGATTGCGTTTGAAACACCGATCGTTGTGTTTTTTCTTTCCTGGAGTGGCATCGTTACCACAGCCACCATGTGCCGGAGTCGAAAATATGTGGTGTTGGGTATGCTTATGATTTCCGCGATCATGACACCACCCGATGTGATCAGCCAGGTTTTATTGGCTGGGCCGATGTACATGCTGTTCGAACTGGGCATCGTCATCGCCCGACTCGTCGAACGAAAATCCGCCGCCAACGCAGCCGCTTAAGTTTTTAACGATATCACCAACGATCAAATAACCGCTTTTTAGATTAAAATGTATCAAGCTAATACGCAGTACTAACCTCTGTGAAATGCCTGTGGTCATTGTATTTAAAACTAATATCTAATAAATCCTATTACGGGGTTGGTGTATCGCTAACGGGCAATACCTGACCTCCGGAAAAAACCATAATGAAAACAAGAGCAATGGGAGTCATCGTAAGACATCCCATGATGGTCATCGCACTTAAAGGATACTTATTTAAATCGAATATACGACTAAAACCTATTTTTGAGTTTTTCATCCTGTTCCAAATTTTCGTACCAACGACCAGCTTGATTCCAAATCCAATAAACGCGTATAGCCAAAGCCAAATAGAAGTAATATAAGTTGTGAACAGCATCGGCAATACGAGACATTGAAATGCTACCGTAACAAAGATAGTTGATACCTTTGGATCGAATTTGACCAGTAAGATAGTTCCCCCCTGCACCAAGACTACCGAGCCTGCGAAAATCATCACAAAAATAAATCCTGTGATAATTATATCAATGAACAAAACAAAGGATGTGCTAATTCCAGCTGATTTACTCAAAATGCTCAGTAGATAGCGAGTTTCAAGCAAAGAAAAGTAATCAGCGTTCACATTTACCAAGATTAAGGTAAAGATGGTAAAACATAAGTAATAATTTCCACCTGAATATATTTCTGAAATCACATCAACAATCTTTTCTTCTTCTATCCAGGCAAAAAATACCGTTATTATCATGAATCCGGAAGTGATGGAAATGGCTGACGAAACCAAGAAACATCGCCACGACAAATGGTTTTTGCCAAAGACACGATCAAAAATTGCAACATATTGCTTGGGCCAGCTAGAAAGTTGACCTTCGATGTCAAGATTTTGAAGCCAGTTACTTATATCTTTTTTTGCTTGTTTATTTAGTCGTTTTTCTACCCAATCAGCGGCTTTGCACATTACTACAACAAAACCAATCCACACTGAAATACATGCAAAGATTTCCACACTCAATCTCCAACGATACGATGATATAAAGCCTATATGGCAGCCACTGATGGATGATATGATACTCTTACCAAGAAAATATTTCAAGAAATATATAATGTTAGAAATGGAATTAGTATGCCTATTTCAACATACCAATAAGGTCTTGAACAGATTTGATTTCGCGTTTGGAAAGATATTCCATCAGTCCATCACAGATATGCAGCAGCGTAGCTGGGTTAACAATCGACGCGATTCCCACCGAAACTAACGAGACTTAATTACAAGTTGTTCCGAATTGTTTCTGCAAAATGGCGAGATCATGACTGAGAATCAAGAACAGTATTGCAAGAATTCGGTGCGCGTTAGGCCATCAAATTGGTTTCCGTTACTGGACACCCAATGCGATTTTATGGGTACGAATTTAATATAGGTGATTGGGGCAATGGCTCAAAATCCATATCTTCCACGGATGTGGTTTCGTTTGAATTCAATGCACGGCCCAAGACCGCCATGACATAGTCCGACGCAAGAAACAAAGCGCCTATCAACAACGCCACTAAGATGATTGCCGGAAGTGGTTTCATTTCAAACTCCTTATCGATAACAGCATCGGCCCCAATTTATCGACAGCACGTGAAAACCACTTCATCGAAAAGTGTGTCACATATTCAGAACAACCAGCGGTAACGAGGGTGTGATAAAGATCAGCTATGCCGATCTACATCTTGATATCGGAGCTTACTTACATATCGTACCAAATTGAGTCTGCAATATGGCAATGTCCCTTAAGTCGGTGTGACCATCGATGTTATAGTCCAACAATTCGCAACCCGGGCCAGGCGGCGGGCTTCCCGGTCCGGACATACAGTCACCAAAATCTATTAAATCGAACGAATCAACATTACCATTGCCGTCAATATCACCGGCCAGTAAGAAACTGTCCACAACAATTCCCGTAGGATTTTGATGAACCACAAGAGTGCCTTCGCCGTTGTGTGTAATCACACGCTGCCCGTCACCGCCATTGGGATAGCTGATGGTGTTACCGATAAAATCGACAATGGTGAAAGCGTCCGGCGGAGCAAAATTGCACTCGGTTCCCGGAGCAATATGAATGTCTATCGTTGCGTCAAACGTGAAAACATCGGCAATGATCTGAAGAACGTCGTTTTGTGGAGCGGGGATCGTGGGGTTGATGTCGGCTGATAGTATCGAATTATTTCCAATCACAACTTCCGGACCCGTTATGGTGAGCGTTCCGATCCCTGGTTGTGTTGGGTTAGACGTTCCGTTCGGTTTGGTATCTCCCGGACTTATCGTTGAATTAATTATGACTTGTTGACTGATGGGATCAAAAGTGACAAGAGGAATACCATCATCCTTAAAGCTATCATCGATAAAAAAAGGATCGTTCATCAGGCCCGTTCCCGCAATGTCAGCCACCGTCGATCCATCAGAGGCGACCACTCCAAAGCGGCTGTTGCTCAACGCAGTGATCCTGTTCTGGTATTCTACAAACGTCTCACCAATCTCCACCATCAATTCGCTATCCGTCAACCTGAACGAGGCTCCGGTATCAATGAACAAACCAGATACCGTCATTTCGGAGTCATTGAACATGATCACCCCGTCGGGGTCGATGGTCAGCTCTGGCCGCACGGTTACGTCTACATGCTCGAAACCACAGAATCCGTCGAGTCTAAGCCCGGCCTGGAACAGCGGGTTCGGCCTATCTGGACATTCCGGACAGAATGCGGTTACGTTAGAATCCGTTGCGACGAAGGGTACGTCGATCGTTTGTGAATGTATCTTGGGGTCTTTCGTTTCGATAAGTTGAATATCGGCCTTGTTTACACTGACAGTACCGGTGCCGTCGGAGCTTGAAACCTTAGCACCGCTACCGACAAAGACACTGGCGCCGTCGACTTTTCCGCTCGATCCATTCTTCAAATCGAACTGGGAATTGTCTCCGATATCGACGTTTCTCGTTACCGAGCTTTGTAAGTTATCGAATTCTGCGACGAAGCGGTCATCGAAGCCGGCACCCGTCCCAAAATCGTCTTGAAAAAGATCGAATACGTCGCCAAAAAGAACAGAAAGAGTAAAGATTGAACCTGTAGAAAAAATATTCCCCGCAAAGACTGTACACACGCTGATTCCACCGTTACCCCGCACTTCCATCGTGCTGCCGGAATTGAAGTTCGCCTGCTTTACGGTAACTCCTGAAGGCCCCGCGATGTACAATGGCTCGCCAGACACCTCATTAGAAGTCGTGAGTGGTGAGTCAGGAAGAACCATCACCAGCGTACCACTGTCAACATTCATATTGTCAATCGTGCTGTTAACCAACGTACCACTGATCGTAACCGTTGTGTTCTCTCCATAAATACTTAACGTTGAGCCGGGAGCTGAAAAATCCATCGCACCCGCGAACTCGGCGTTGATAATGTCCCCACCGAATGCAAACGGCTCGCCGACATCCACCGAACCCGGCGCGATGAGCGATGAATCGCTATTGAATCGGTGGGTAATCGTTGAACCGTTATCAGGGCCGGCGAACAACAAGGGATTTCGTGAATCCACTGGAACAATCACAGTCCCGCTGATGTCTGTGTTACCGAAGAATGACAACCTGTTTGTGTTCGTGACGCCGGACGGCGTTTGTTGCCAGTCGGTCATGACGTATGCCGGAGCACTGGCTGTTTGACTTACCAGACCCTTATTGATAAACAATCCAGGATTTTTCGGCGTGTTCGTAGTGATTAACCGAATCCGACTGGATACATCAATATCAAAGGTGCTTCCCTCCGCGTTGATAAAGACGGCTCCGTTGTCGAGTACGAAATTTAAACCTTGCCAGAGGAAGCCGCCGTTGGCGATCAGCGTACGACCGTCAAGCGTGAGACCGGTGACGGCTTGGACCGAACCGTCCGTCGTCGTAGTACCGAGCCCTGACATCGTACCATCCCATCGAACCGGACCCGATATATTGGCGTCACCCACGATGTACAGTTCAGCACCCCTGGCCAACATAAGTTCGTTAAGAATGGGAAGACCACCCTCAAAACGGACCATAGTGAGCGGCCCTGAAAAGTCTGTTATATCAAGCGTAAAACCGGTGCTGGTGGGCGGATTGGCAAAAGTAGTTTCAGGAGCGATTGCCGTAACTTTACCGGTTAGAGAAAAATCACCCAGGAGATTCATGGTGGCTGAACCGGTTCCGAAACTGTTTCCAAACGCAACGTCGCCCATACCGGTGATGTCGCTGGTCTCTGTGAACACTACATTATTGAGTTCAGCTTCAAAAGAAAGCGTGGTTCCCGCAGCCACATTAAACTCGCCGCTGTGCGTACCTGAACTATATAAGATCAAAGGCACACCTGCTCGTACTTCCACTAGACCGTGATTGTTAAAAACGCCTTGCATGTTTTGACAACAAACCCCACTGAACAACAAACCGAAATTGTTTAATGCGCCACCCGTATCGGTAAAGACGGCGGTTTGTAAATCGATGATTCCGCTGGCAAGGTTGTTGAACTGTGAACCTCCGGTGATTGTTATTCCAAGCGGAGCCCGAAAAGTAGCGGTACCGGCGTTTTCAAAGACACGCCCTCCACCGATCACGATGACAACATTAAGGGTAGGATCTACGATATCCCCATTTGAAGTTGTAGTACCCGGCCCGAGAAATTTACCCTGTAAATCTAACTGACCATGAATGATGAGGTTGGCTGGACCCGATTGAGCTTCGATCGTGCCCCGTAAAAACAAATCCTCGATCTCTACGTCGGTATCGAGGTTGATGACGACCGGGTCAAATATTTCTGACGTGACAACGACATTATATCCGGGAGCGCCGTTGCCATTGTTTGGGAACTCAACCGTATCCCAATTGGAGGGGTTAGACCATAGTCCGCCCGAGTGTGCACCGATCCAGTTGGCGGTTAAGATGCCTGCAACAGAAGATTTGTCGATAGTAGATTTTGTAGATTCGACAAACTGAGTATCTTTATCAGAAACTACACGTCTTGATGGAGAATTGGTTTTCGTTGATTGTGCCTGGCTGTGTGCAGATGATAACACCACACATGCAACAATAGTGTACAGTGATATATGGCTCTTTCCCATTCGACTCTTCTTTCTAAATTCCCCGCCCCCGAACAAAGTAATAATTCAAAAATTGTATGTATTTCAAAAGATTATCTCAACATGTCTACCTTGAAAACAAAAAATATCGCGAAAACATTCCGCCCATGCTGCAATTATCGGCCTTAAGGGCGATTTCCGAACAACCCTACTACTCAAACGGAGAATCCACACCCCACAACACATGATGCAAAACCGGTCGATTAACTGCCAACTTCATGACAAATCAACCTGACCTCGAATAATGTATAGACTTCAGTAAGGGCAAAACCAACTATAGATTCTGATCAACAAAAGAGTGAGGTGTTATTTCAACTGTCCGATGAGATCGCGCACAGATTTGATTTCGCGTTTGGAAAGGTATTCCACCAGTCCATCACAGATATGTAGAGGCGTAGCGGGATCAACAAACAACGCGGTCCCCACCGCGACCGCAGAAGCACCCGCCAGGAAAAATTCCACTGCGTCGCGCCAGTTGGAAATTCCGCCCATCCCAATAATCGGAATGTTCGCTTCCCGCGCAACCTCACTGTACACCCGCTGAATTTGATATATTGCAATCGGTTTGATCGCAGGGCCGGACAATCCACCCGAACGATTCGCCAACATCGGCTTAAACGTATCGACGTTGATAGCCATACCCTGCACCGTGTTGATCATCGAGAGGATATCCGCCCCACCTTTAATCGCGCCCCTCGCGGTCGATGTCACATCCGTGACGTTGGGCGAAAGCTTTACGATCAACTTCGCACGCCGCACCCTTTCGCGAACTTTCGACACCAACTCGCACAACCGAGTCGGGGGGAACAGACTCAATGAGTCTTTCGA
>CBDTZI010000210.1:0-6290 GCA_965364865.1 uncultured bacterium
GCGGCTGTTGTAACCCCCGACCAAACCAGCCGTCGTTGCTGATGTTCAACAATAGATCCGCCCGTTTCTTCGGCGATCCGCCACTGACAAACTCACGACTGACATAGGGCATGACATCTTCATAACAAATCGGGATCCCGAAACGATAGGTTTGATCGGGCTGGGAAGTGGGCGTCATCGAGAACACCTTAAATCCCTCGCCGCGAAACAATGAATACTCCTGATCCCCATCGGGACCACTCCAGGGCATGAACCGATTAAACAACAAATAGAGAAACCGCAACCGACCAAATCGAAACGGAACTTCTTCTCCAAAATATACGAGATGCACCTTGTCGTAGCGATCCGGCTCAGACCCGTCGGGTTTGAACACGGTGGCGGAGTTGTATCGCCGATCCTTCGCCAGCAAATCGTCCGGCGTCTGCTCCCACGACCCACTGCCCGTGATGACATAGGCATCATGATTCATCGCGTACTCACGCAATATCTTGTAGCTGCGTCGGCTGATTGGAAAAAGATCTCGTGCTTCCGGATTCAGATACATCATCCACGGCGACTCGGGAAATAAATAAACATCTGGCTTTTCTTTGGTTACCTCTTGAAGTATCGATAAATACAAATTCAGTTTTTTGGGTTCGGGCAACCCGGGATCGGTTACCGACATCAAATGGTCACCTTGAATCACCGCAATTTTTGGACCCTGCGAAATCGTATCGCGATTCAACTGCACATACCCATACATCAAATTGATCGCCACCAGCACAAGAGGAATGGCTAGGCTGAGTTTGATACGCGGGAACATCGGCGCCGGTTTTTTTTCTTTGCGACGGGCAAAATACGCGATCAGAATATCCGCGATGCCGCCGTTGACCGCGGCGATGACAAACGTCACACCGTACGCACCCACGAAATCGCTGATTTGAATAAACGGCAACACCTGATGAAGACTGTGTGAAAGGAAAAACCAGGGGAAACCGGAAATCACGACCGCCCGCAACATTTCGCTACCCGTCCAGATCAACGGCAGCGTAATCGCCAGGGGAAGTCGTCGCCGACGAACGATGTGTCGCAGGGGGCAGGCGACCAGTGGAAAATAGGCAGCCAGGTAAAACGAAAACGCAAAATAGCCCAGCCCCGTCGCGAAATACATCCAGCGCATGTTGATCAAAAAAAACACCAGCCCCAGAACAAAACTGTACAAATAAACGCGCGGGGCGTGCGCGGAAGCGCCCACCATGATCAGCCAGGGAACCAGACAGATAAAACTCAACGGCCAGAAATTGATCGGTGCAAAAATCAGGCTTTTTAACAGCAGCGTCAGCACGGCTAACACGATCAATGTCCGATGAGATTGGATCGCGAAACCGGGATCAACCGATAATAAGGATCGAACATCTTTACTTTTGGTTGATCGATTTTTTTTCTTCAACGATGGATCCATCCCTGGAATACATTGTGTTCAATTACAATACCAACAACTTGGCACGCATATTCTACAAACGATCAAACAACATGATCGATACCGATGACTCCGGGTTCACCGCCTCCGCATGCGCCTCTCGAACAATCATCGCATTGGCGTGACCCAGCCCGAGCGCGTCACCGGAACCGTGCCAGTTTACCGGCTTTACCGTCCATTGACCATGCTCATCCACACTCGCCAAAGCGGGAATGTACGTCTGACGATCACGCGTAGCTGAAATCTGACCGTGCAATGTCGCATGAAACACACAAGGCCCGCATCCGCTTCGACCCTGCAAAGCGAATATCGCCGGCCTGACCAATAGTTCAAAACAAATCCAGGCGCTGACCGGATTACCCGGTAACGCGAAAATTAGTGTACCGTCAGACGTGGTCGCAAAATGAACAGGCCGGCCCGGTTTAATCGCCAACTTTTTAAATCGAAAAGTTGCACCGCAGGATTCCAACACTTCGGGCACATAATCAAATACACCCATCGACACACCGCCGGTGATACACAACACATCGTATTGAAGACCTTCAATGATCTTTTGTTTTATCGCATCGCGATCGTCACGCGCGATCCCCACCACGACGGGCCTGGCGTGCGCAGAGCGAATCAGAGATTCGAGTTGATACTGATTGGAGTTTCTGATCTGGGCGACTTTGGGCTGCTGATCGATGTCCACCAGTTCATCGCCCGTGGAAACCACCGCGACCACCGGTTGACGATACACCGGAACCCTAGGGAATCCGGCTGACGCTACCACACCGACCTGCGCCGGCGTTAATAACGTACCCGCAGATAAAAGTTCATCACCCGCCCGCGAATAGGTCGCACGCGGCGTGATAAAATTCCCCTCTTTGACTGATTGTTGAATAACCACCGCAGAAGTAGATTCATCCGCCTGCGTATCTTCCACACGCACGACGGCATCCGCCCCAGCAGGAATCACCGCCCCGGTGTTGATCTGCATCGCCTCACCCGACATCAACGTACGATCCGTCGTTGCACCGGCGGGCAATTGGCCGACGATTTTCAACGTAGCCGGTATGGCCACGACATCCATGGACCGTACTGCATACCCGTCCATCACCGATCGATCGAACGGCGGATGATCCATATCACAACAAATCGACGAGGCCAGCGTTCGATAGAGAGATTCGCCCAACAGTAATTCTACCGCAGGCAAAGGCGTGATATGGTCAAAGAGGATGCGATGGGCATCATTCATATCGATCATCGTTGGCACAGGCTCGTTCATACTCGATAAAAGTATCCGACTCGCACCTCTTGCTCAACCTTTCTTTTTATTACAATGTTGCGAGAATAAGATTAGCCACGATGGATGACCCGGCGAAGACTCGTCGAAAATTGTGATCAGAGAGGGAAAATTTCACATGCTTGCATTTATGAGCGTCTGGATCAGTCTGTGTACGCTGCTGCTGGCCACCACCATGCTGCTCTATCGACCGGCGTTCACGGATGTGACCGTGGTGCTCGTGCTCTATTTCGGCTCACCCGGAGCCCTTTGTTTCGCCGGTCTGATTTTGTGGGCGTTTCGCAAGGAGGATTCCAGCGATGAGGGAATTACTTCGCAACGAACGCAGTGCTTGACCGCGATTATCATGGCCCTGTTGGCCGCCGCCATCGTTTATATCTTGATTATTCAGTCGGAAAAGATAATCCCGATTGAAGCAGCTGCGAATACGTTTTATAATTCGCAGTATGGGTGGGGATAAAAAAGCCATCCGAGCGGCATGTTTTAGCTTGCGCGAACATCGGCGCGGACCCATGTCCGCGGCTGAGAAAATTCGACGGGTCAAACCCGTCCTACATGGAAAAACAATGCAATTTATTCTGAACGGCCACGAAAAATCGCTCGACGACAACGTCACGGTCTCTCAATTGCTAATGGATTTACAACTGGAACCCATACGCGTCGCGGTCGAAATCAACGAAGACCTCGTCCCGCGTAAAACATTTGACGAAACTATCATTCACCATAACGATCGCATCGAAATCGTCACCTTTGTAGGAGGAGGATAATGCATAAAGACCGATACCGCGTAGGCTCGTTCGAATTTTCATCACGCATGTTCGTGGGCACGGGTAAATACGCCAATTACGACCTGATGGCTTCCGCATTAACCGCGGCGGAGTGTGAAGTGGTTACCGTAGCCATCCGACGCGACATTTTGGACGCCGACGGTGGAACCAAAAAAGATAACATTCTCGATCATCTCGATCTCTCGCAATATACCATTCTGCCCAATACCGCCGGCTGCTTCACCGCCAAAGACGCGATCCGATCAGCCAGGCTAAGTCGAGAACTATTGGAAGGACTCGAAAACCCCGGCGCGAAATGGGTCAAACTCGAAGTCCTCGCGGATAAAAAAACACTGCTGCCCGACCCGATTGGCACGCTCGAAGCCACAAAAACACTCGTCGAGGATGGCCTCGAAGTCCTCGCCTACATCAACGACGACCCGATCGTATCCATGAAACTCAAAGACGCGGGCGCGGTCAGCGTCATGCCGTTGGGTTCGCCCATCGGTAGCGGCCAGGGTATCCTCAACCCCAACAACATCCGCATCTGCCTCGAATATCTCAAAGAGGGCGATCCGGATTATCCGGTGATCGTTGATGCGGGCGTAGGTACAGCCTCCGACGTAACACTTGCGATGGAACTCGGAGCGGACGGTGTTTTGCTCAATACGGGAATTGCTAGTGCACAGAACCCCGTTCAGATGGCTCGTGCGATGGCCTGCGGCGTTCAGGCGGGTCGATTGGCTTATCTATCGGGTCGCATACCCAAAAAGCTCTACGCCACCGCCTCATCGCCGTGGGAGGGTACGATCGTAAATTCCTAATCTGCAAATTCCTGACCGTGTGGTAAATGGGGTGCCATGGTCAAGCTTTGCTTGCCCCTGATCGTTCGTAATCGTTATCATGCCCACGCAAGCGTGGAGCATGCCACCCACAACCGGAGCCGCGGGCGTAATGAAATCTCGACTAGTCGGGAGCCCGCGCGGATCAACGCTAATCGCAATCATTTGAATAATTGAATAACCGCGCAGACTGAAGTCTGCGGCTCAGGTTGCAAAATAAAAAGGGGATAATCTCGCCAATTCACGATTGACGGCTGTGTTCAAGTTGACTGGTTTGACGATAACACGATAGCATTCTCAGCCGGGTCGGTCGGAATTCAGCCGGGTCGGTCGGAATGATGTAATGGCCGGTGGAAATACCATGATAGTCGATTGCTACACACACACCTGGAAATCGATTGACCAGCTTGGTCGCTGTGCGCCGACCAGCCGATCCCATCCACCACTACCTTCGTTTGACGTTGACCCCGACGGTGCGGATCGCGATCACCACCTGTCCGCTGCAGAACCGGTAGCTACAACGATTGTACTGGGATTCAAAAGTCGATACCTCGACGCTGAAATCCCCAACGAACAGATCGCCAGCTACGTCAAACTCCATCCCGACAAGCTCATCGGATTTGCAGGAGTCGATCCAACGAATCCCAAGGAGGCGGAAGCGGAATTGCTACGGGCGAAATCCGAATGGAACATGCCCGGTCTTGTCGTTGCTCCCGCTGCCCAGGATTTTCATCCAGCAGATACGCGTGCTCGCCGGGTTTTTGAGGCTGCTCAGGATCAAAAGATGCCCGTACTGTTTCACACGGGAATTCATCACTCAAAAGAAACCAAACTCGAATACGCTCAGCCGGTACTGCTCGACGAGATCGCGCGCGACTTACCCGACATGAAAATCATTATCGCCCACATGGGTTATCCGTGGGTTTCGGAAACACTGGTGCTGCTCGCCAAACACGAAAACGTTTACTCCGAGATCAGCTGGTTGTTGCATCAGCCATGGGAGGCGTATCAGACATTGTTAAGTGCCCATCAATACGGCGTGATGGATAAACTGTTGTTCGGCAGCGGATTCCCATCGGCGGCGGCGTCGAACTGCATCGAAGAATTGTACAGCATCAATCATCTGGTCAGCGGTACCAACCTGCCCACCATTCCGCGTGAAAAACTCCGCGGCATCGTCGAACGCGACACGCTGAGTTTGCTTGGGATATCAAACTCATAATCATAATATATAGAGTTACGGTTCATGGGTGGCATGGGTCCGCCAAAGGTGAACCCGTGAGTCTATTTGTAGCGCCGTCCCTTGTGGGCGTCGCCGGGTGCCACTGGCGGCTTGCTCGCCAGTGTTTCCTATCCGAGCCATAAGCGCAAGCGCGTGGTGGACATCCATATATCAAGAAGTTCGCGTAAAGCATATTACTTTGCACCGGTCGCTTGCGCTCTCGGCTCGGATTAAATGTATCGGCGGGCAAAGCCCGCCCTACTTCTGGTCCGCACGGCATATCCTGCGATTAATGCTCTATGATCATGCCACCCAATAACATGGCGGCACTACGCTTAGCCATGGCACCCCTAACCAAAACACCCAACCTTGCGTATGAATTCTACACTCTGAATTCGGCATGATAAATTCATAAAAAAAGCCCGGCGGATATTTCTATCCACCGGGCTCGTATTCATCTATAGCATTGGGTCAATGACCCAACTTATGTCACTTATTCACATACACTGGTACTCTTGTTACAGACCTGCAATCCGCAGTTGTCGGCGTTTGTACAAACTCCGGTCGCACCGTCGCAGGTATCATCCGTACAATCAATACCGTCGTTGCAATCAGATTCTCCGGTACATCATCCTCTTCTTCTCCAAAATCAATCACGGCTTCCGTAAACGCGGTCAGTTTAATAATCTCCTCCCTCCACTTCGCATACTTCTTT